>JALSPY010000277.1 GCA_026985705.1 Hydrogenothermaceae bacterium
TCTTCAGGAGGAAAACCATTTATAAGATATGTATATGTTGCTCCTGTAATATCTAATATATCTCTTGAAGACATTCTCATCCTATTCCACATAAGCCTTTCTGAAAAAGCTCTCGTAAAACCCTTTTTTTCTATATCGTTAAGGAAGTCATAAACAGTTCTTTTTTGATAGTTGTAATATCCACTCCATTTTTTTAGATGTGCTAAAACCTCATAAGGGTCTTCAAATGTCCAGTCGGAAAGTATTACTACATAATCTCTATCATACTGATAAATCTCTTCTATAGGGTCTATTATAATTGCTCCGTATAGACCTAGTTGCTCCTGTAATCCTGTATGACTGTGATACCAGTAAGTCCCATACTGTTTAACAGGAAATCTATATCTAAATTTACTCTTAGGTGCTATTCCATCGTATGTTATTCCGGGAACACCGTCCATATTGTTAGGGAGTAAAATTCCATGCCAGTGTATTGATGTTGGCTCATCCATCTCATTTATAACATCTATTATTACCTCTTTTCCCTCTTTCCATCTTAAGAGTGGTGCTGGAAAGTTTCCATTTACCGTTATAGGTTTTCCCTCTTTTATACCTATAGGCATCTCTTCTCTCTTTATAACTAACTCATATTTAACAAATTCCTCATTCTCTTTTCTATCAGCTATATACAATCCTCTGGTTGCTCCATAAACAGGTATAGTTTTATTTAAAACTGCAAAACTAGTTAGAGCTAAAGATGATTTTAAAAACTGTCTTCTAGAAAACATTTTTATACCTCTATATATATTGAGATTTGATTTTATTAATAAGATTAGCAGGATAAAGATATTCTTTTATGAGTTTTAACACAGTTAAATTTGGGTTGCTTTTTATTAAAATTAGCTTAAAAAATTTTTTATTTTTAACTTAAATCTTTAAAAATTAGTTTATAATCTTTATAAAAATTCACATAAAAGATTAAATAAGATGAAGAAAGTTTTAAGTATTGCAGGTTCAGATAGCAGTGGTGGTGCAGGTATTCAGGCAGATTTAAAAACCTTTCATAAATTTGGTGTTTGGGGATTAACAGTTATAACCTCATTAACAGCTCAGAATACTAAAGGAGTGGTAGAAACTATACCTATAAACAGTGATTTTGTTTATAAACAGATAGAGGCTATAGCTACAGATATAAAAGTAGATGCAGTAAAAATAGGGATGTTATTAACTAAAGAAAATGTTTTAGTAGTTTCAAAAGCTGTAGAAAACTTTAGTTTAAAAAATATTGTTTTAGACACTGTATTAATCTCAAAGAATGGGAAAGAGCTACTTTCTAAAGATGGAATAGAGCTATTAAAGGAGTATTTAATCCCAAAAGTTGACCTTATAACTCCTAACATTCCTGAAGCAGAAACTTTGATTAACTCAAAAATAGAGAGTGTTGAAGATATGAAGAAGGCCTGTTTAGAGTTAAAAAAATTAGGTGTTAAAAATGTGTTATTAAAGGGTGGACATTTAAAAAACTCTGAAATGGCATTAGATATTTTATACTACAATGGAGAATTTTTTGAATTTAGCTTTCCA
>JALSPY010000278.1 GCA_026985705.1 Hydrogenothermaceae bacterium
TCTATTTCCTACTTCAAATAAACATTTGATATTCCTATTTTCTCATTCAACTACTGCTTTCCATATCTATTTATTACTTCGTTTTTTCTCTTTCCTGTTGTTCTGATTCGAGGTAAATCACATTCCATTTAGACTTTTTGCTCTCTTTTCTTCTTTTGTTAAGTAAACTTTATCTGGATTTTCAGTGAAATGTATGTTCATTACATCTGTATTTTTGTTTACCGTTTGTTTAATGTCCATTTTTGCAAACACAGTTAGAAACACATTCTAGACATCTTACATCATGTCTGTTATATTTTTTCCTTTACTAATTTTTTTCTTTATTTTTTTCTTTTTATTTTATATCATCTAATTTACTGAATACCAAAAAAATAAGAATTAATGTAATAAATAAAAAATATTTGTTTTTAGTATGAAAAGTTTTTGTGATATAAATCATTATAAATTCTGGATACTAGAATATTTTTTTCACTTGTCTTTTTATCTTATAATTTTTACCAATTATTTACTAGAAATTTTTATTATCAGCATTAAATGGAGGTTTTTTATTTATGTCAGAAAATTTGGAGTTTAAAGAAAAAGCTTTAGAAAGTGCTTTATCTCAGATAGAAAGGAAGTTTGGAAAAGGCTCAGTAATGAAATTTTCCTCAGAGGCTATCCAAACAATAGAAACAATACCGTCAGGTTCTATAAGTCTTGACATAGCTACAGGAATAGGCGGAATTCCTAGAGGAAGAATTACAGAGATTTACGGTCCTGAAAGCTCTGGTAAAACCACATTAACTTTACATGTTATAGCTGAAGCTCAAAAGAGAGGTGGAAAGGCAGTTTTTATAGATGCAGAACATGCATTTGATCCTAAATATGCAAAAGCCATAGGTGTAAAACTTGAAGATTTAATAATTTCCCAACCTGATTACGGAGAACAGGCTTTAGAAATAGCAGAAACTTTAATTAGAAGTGGGGTTATAGATGTTGTTGTTATAGACAGTGTGGCGGCACTAGTCCCAAGAGCTGAGTTAGAGGGAGATATAGAAGATTTTAATGTTGGTCTTCACGCAAGGTTAATGTCTAAGGCAATGAGACTTTTAAAAGGGGTGGTAAATAAATCAAACACTGCTCTAATTCTAATAAATCAGATAAGGGAAAAGGTTGGTGTGATGTTTGGAAATCCTGAAACTACTACAGGTGGTAGAGCTATAAAATTCTTTGCAGATATGAGATTGGAAGTTAGAAAGAAAGATATAAAAGATGCAGGAGAAAAAGTAGGAAATAGAGTAAAGGTTAAAGTTGTTAAAAATAAATTAGCACCACCATTTAAAGAGGCAGAATTTGATGTTATATATGGAAAAGGAATATCTAAAGAAGGAGAGCTATTAGACTTAGGAGAACAGATAGGAATAATAAAGAAAAGTGGAGCTTGGTATTCATATGGGGATATAAAACTAGGACAAGGTAGAGAAAAAGCTAGAGAATTTTTACTCCAAAATAAAGAAATAGCAGATGAAATAGAAAAACAGATAAAAGAAAAGTTATTAAATCAGTAAATTTTTTCCTTTTTTTCTCTTTTCCTTTTAAAGAAATCCTTGATAATTTGAGAACATTCCGGAATAAAAATGAATTTAAACTCAACATTAAATGGAAATTTTTTAAGATTGTATAAACACTTAGAAAATGCACCTCCTTTTAAGTCATAAGCTCCGAAAACAACTTTTTTTATCCTTGCCTGCATAACTGCACCTATACACATTAGGCAAGGCTCCAAAGTAGTATATATTACTGCATCATCAAGTCTCCAATTATTAATATTTTTACAGGCATCCTCAATAGCTACAATTTCAGCATGATAGATAGCACTACTTCTTAATACCCTTTGATTAAATCCAGCCCCTATGATTTTTTTATCCTTTACTATCACAGCTCCAACAGGAACTTCATCTATGTAGTAAGCCTTTAAAGCCTCTTCATAAGCTCTTCTTAGAAAGAAAATATCGTCTTTTATTAACATATTTAATTTTTAAACATTATCGGTTTTACTGTTTAACAAAAAATAATTTTTATTATAATTTTAATCCAACTACAGAAGTTAAGAGGTTGTTATGAAAGGAAGTTTAATTATTCTTTCTGCACCATCGGGAGCAGGGAAAACCACTATAGAAAGACTTTTATTAAAAGAAATTCCTAATCTTGTGAAGATTATAACTTGCACTACAAGAAAACCAAGAAAAGATGAAAAAGATGGAGTTGACTATATATTTTTATCAAATGAAGAATTTGAGAAAAGAATAAAAGAAGGAAAATTTTTAGAGTATGCCCTTGTCCATGGTAGATATTACGGCACTCCCAAAGAAGAAGTAATAAAGGAAATAGACAAAGGAAACGATGTAATACTTACTATAGATGTTCAAGGGACATTATATATAAAGGATAACTTTTCTAAAGAGTTTGATATAACAACTATCTTTATACTACCTCCATCTATAGACGAGCTAATTAAAAGGCTAAAGTTAAGAGGTGAAAGTGAAGATGAGATTAATAGGAGATTAAACTCTCTAAAAAAAGAAGTTCCTAAGTGGAAATATTATGATTATTTAGTTATTAATGAAGATTTAGAGGTTGCTAAAGAAAGTATAAAAAAGATAATTCTATCCCAAAGATTTAAAACAACACGACTTGATTTAAAAAATATCAAAGATGAAAAGTTAAAAGAATTAATGAAATTGGAGTAATTAAGTTAAAATAAATTTATTACAGGTAATATTTTAAAAATTTAGGTTCCCAAATTGGATATAAAAGATTATTTAAAAAAACAAAAGGAGCTTATAGAAAGATATATAGAAAAGTTTTTACCTTTCGGAATTCCCAAAGAGCTGTTTGATGCAATGGCTTACAGTGTTAATGCTGGTGGAAAAAGATTAAGACCTATTCTTGTTATTGAAAGTGCCAAAGCTGTAAATCCAGAAGTGAATATAGATACTTTTATGGATATAGCTGTATCTGTGGAATTTTTACATACATACTCACTTATACATGATGACCTTCCTGCAATGGATAATGACGATTTAAGGAGAGGAAAACCTACCTGTCATAAAGTTTTTGGAGAAGCTATAGCCATATTAGCCGGTGATGGATTACAGTCATACACATACGAGTTAATTTCGTCTAATAAAAATCTATCAGCTGAAAAATTAGTAAAAATAATAAATAGTGTTGCACATGGAACTGGAGTTTTTGGAATGGTAGGGGGGCAAGCTGGAGATATACTCCATGAAAAGGAAAATAAATTCAACGATTTAGAGTTTATACATAAGCACAAAACAGCTAAATTTATACAGTCTTGTTGTTATATAGGTGGTTTAATAGGAGATGGAGATGAAGAGCAACTGAATGCTTTAAAAAAGTATGGACTTTATATTGGTTTAGCTTTTCAAATACAGGATGATATACTTGACGAAATAGGAGATGAGAAAAAGTTAGGGAAGAAAACTCAAAAGGATAAAGAAAAAAATAAACTTACATACCCAAAGGTCTTTGGATTAGAAAAATCTAAAAAATTAGCTGAAGAATACATTCAAAGGGCTTTAGATGAAATAAAAATTCTTGAAGAAGCAGAAATTTTATCAAAATTAGCAAAATTTATAATAGATAGAGAGGTTTAAGGTGAGATTTCTATTGATAGGAGATGTTGTAGGAAGAACTGGAAGAAAAACTTTAAAGGAAGTTTTACCAGAAGTAAAAAAGGAATATAAACCGGATTTCATTGTTTTAAATGGAGAAAATCTTGCAGGTGGATATGGTATAACTAAAAAAGTTTTTAATGAGATAGATAAATTAGGGATTGATGTTATAACTTCAGGAAATCATATATGGGATAAAAAAGAGGTTTTTCAGTTTATAGATGAAGAGCCGAAACTGTTAAGACCTGCAAACTATCCTCCAATGGTTGCAGGTAGAGGTTATGGTATATATGAAAAGAATGGAAAAAAAGTTGCAGTTATTAATCTAATGGGAAGAGTTTTTATGGGATTACCCTTAGACTGTCCTTTCAGAAAGTTTGATGAAATTTATGAAGATATAAAAGACAAGGCAGATTATATAATAGTTGATTTTCACGGAGAAGCAACTTCAGAAAAGAATGCTTTTGGATACTATGTTGATGGAAGAGCTTCTATAGTCTTTGGAACACATACTCATGTTCCAACTGCAGACGAGAGAATTTTACCAAATAGAACTGTTTACATAACAGATATTGGTCTTACAGGTGCCTATCAATCTGTAATAGGAATAGAGCCAAAAGGCTCAATAAAGGGTTTCTTAACAGGTTTACCTCAAAGGTATAATGTTGCTAAAGGAGAAAAAATCTTTAATGCACTGTTTGTTGAAATAGAAAATTTTCAAATAGAAATAAAAAGAATTCAAATTAAAATATCTTAGCTTTCTTTTTCACTTCCTTTTCACTTTATCAGCCTAAAATATAGATAAAACAAGGATTTAAAGGAATTTACAGATATGTCTGATAAATTTAAATTAATTAATGAGCTATATAAAAATTTAGAAAAACTATTTCTAAAACAACAAAATAAGTTTCAAGCCAGTTTAACTCTATCTGACAAACAGCATTAAGGTGGTTATTAGTTATGTTATTTTTATGTTTGTATAAAACTTATTTTATAGGGAGCTTAAAATGGGTAGGATAAGAGATATATTACAAAAAATTAAAGGGAAAAAAACTTTGCTTGTAAAAAAAGGTGAGTGGATAAAATGTCCCCAGTGTAAGACTTTGATACATAGTGATGAATTAGCCAAAAATTTAAAGATATGTCCACATTGTAGTTATTACTTCAGAATGACTGCAAAGGAAAGGGTTAACAGTTTACTAGATGAAATTTATTCATTTGACCTATTCCCAGAGTTAGAACCTATAGATGTTTTAAATTTTAAAGATACTAAAAGCTATAAAGATAGACTAAAAGAAGCTCAAGGAAAAACAAATTTAAAAGATGCAATGGTTATATCCTATGGAAAAATTGCAAATAGAGAAGTTGTTCTTGGTGTTATGGACTTCAGATTTATGGGTGGAAGTATGGGAAGTGTTGTTGGGGCTAAGTTTGTCAGAGGTGCAGAATATGCAATAATGAAGAAAATTCCTTTTATTGTTATAACTGCCTCAGGTGGAGCTAGAATGCAGGAGAGTATTCTATCTCTTATGCAGATGGCAAAAACATCAATAGCTGTAGAGAGACTTAATAAAGCCGGTATTCCATACATTGTTGTTTTAACAGATCCAACTATGGGTGGAGTTTCCGCAAGTTTTGCGTTTTTAGGGGATATTATCATAGCTGAACCTAACAGTTTAATAGGATTTGCTGGTCCTAGAGTTATACAGGAAACAATTAGACAGGAATTACCGGAGGGTTTTCAAAGGGCTGAATTCCTTTTAGAAAAGGGGCAGATAGATTTAATTGTTGAAAGAAAGAATTTAAAAAGAACACTTTATACATTAATAAATCAAACTCAAGGGTAGAGTAATGAGGAAAATAATCACTAATTATAGAGGTAATAAATCATGTTTACAAAAAACACAAAACAATTTGGGATTTCACTAGTTATGGCTTTATTTTTCTTTTCCTTTAGTTATGCTTTAGATAACTCTATAAAAATGGAATATCTTAATGCAGTTAAACGGAATAATATTTCTAAAGTTGTGAGTTTAGTTTCAGAGGGAATAGATATTAATACTAGAGATGAAAAGAATGGATGGACAGCCTTACACTATGCGGTTTACTATGGGTATTACAAAACTGCTAAGTATTTACTTGAAAATGGAGCCTTAACGGAAGTTAGGAACAAGGATGGTGAAACCCCTTTGCATATTGCAGTAAAAAAGGGCAATATAAAACTTGTTAAACTTCTTCTTGAGTATGGGGCTGAAACAGAAGTAATTGATAATAGAGGGAAAAAACCTATAGATTATGCAATTGATAAAGGTAATAAAAAGTTAAAAGCTTTACTATCCGATGAAATACCTGAAGATGAAGAGTTGGTAAAAATACTATTCTCTTCTGTGAAAAAGTGCAATCTAAAAAAAACTATGGAAGCTTTACAAAAAGTAAGTGTTAACGTAAAGGATAGGGAAGAAAAAACTCCTTTGTTTTATGCAATAGAAAGATGTAGTCCTAAGTTTATAGACATTCTTTTAAAAAAAGGAGCAAATCTTAATACTACAGATAAAAATGATTTATCTCCTATCTACTATGCAATAATGAGTAAAGATTTAGAAAAAGTAAAACTTTTGGTTGAAAACGGTGCAGATATAAAAGTAGATAGTCCAAGGGACCCTTCACCATTAATGGTTGCTGTAAACTTGGGAGCATTAGACATTGTTAAGTATCTATTATCTAAAGGTGCAAATCCAAATCACATTGCTATAATAGAGAGTTATCACGGTATATATGTACTTACTCCCTTAGACATTGCCCAAAAGAAAGGTTATAAAAAGATTTACAGAACACTTAGAAAGTATGGAGCAAAATTACAAAAAGAGTTTACGAAGGAAGATCTTAAGAGAATTTTAGGACAATTATAAAAAGAATAGAAGAAAGGGCTTTACTTCACACCCTTTCTTCAAAAGCCCCCTCTAGACGGAAAACAATAAGATTATAACAAAATTAAATTATGAAAATTGCAACTTTAAAGTTTTGAAAGTAATCTTTTGTATTTAAAAGAAAAATAAAATCCCTATTCCTTATAAGTATTGGTATTATAAAAGGCTAATTTTTTAGATAATCTCAATCTGCAGTTTAAAGATTATCTTAATTCATTGATAATTTTTCGTATATTAACCTGTGGATAAATTGTCATTTAACTGTCATTTTAATGTAATTTTAATGTCATTTTAGTGTCATTTTAATGTCATTTTATGGAATGAATATGTCATTTTAATGTGGATTTACAGAGTTTAAATTGACATTATAAACACATAAATTAGATTTAACTCTAACCATTGATATATAAGGTTTATATAAAAATTCTTTTAATTAAAACATTTTTAAATTCACATTATGCACATTTAAATCCACAAGTTATGCACATCTAAAAATCCTTTTAAACCATTGATATTCCTTGTTTATATAAGTTATGCACAAAAAAACACAACATACTATTATTATTTTTATTTTATTAATAATAAAATTTATAA
>JALSPY010000279.1 GCA_026985705.1 Hydrogenothermaceae bacterium
GGCAAATAAAGGAATAAAGGTTTTAATCACAACACATTCACCTTATATAGTTGACCATTTAATAAATCTTATAGAAGGATACTACTCAAAGAAAAAAGATAAAGAAAAACTTTTCTGGCAACCTAAATATATTAAAAGCGGAAGTTATAATTTAATTAAACCTTCAGATATTTTTATTTCAAAAGATGATGTTTCTGTATATTTCTTTAGAAAAGATGGTGTTGTAGAAGATATTCTAGATAGAGAAGAAAGAACTATAGACTGGAGAACATTTAGTCAAATATCAGAAAGAATTTCTAATATTTATTGGGAGTTATAAATTGTTTGGAGAGATAAAAAGGAAATTTTCAAACTGTATTGGATTTGATACTACCAATAATTTTAATGAAAATTATAATTTAAAAGAAAAGAAAGAGGGTAAAAAGAAAGGAAAAAGAAAAGATAATAAAGGCAAATCCAATCAAAGTTTTTCTAAAAAGGTATTAGTTTGTGAAGAAAACAAAGTTGGGGTTAAATGTGAATTTTCAGTTGATAGAGAAATTGGTTTAGGAGTGATTTTAGATAGTGAATTTAAAGGAAAATGCGGAAATATAGAAAAAAAATCAGAATGCGAAGGATTGAAAGGCTCAAACTGTGATGGATTTATTTATTATCAGTCAGAAAGTAAGAAAAATGTTATCTTTGTGGAATTAAAAGGAAGCGATATAGAAAAGGCTGTAGAGCAGATATTAAATTCTATAAAAAACTTTAAAAATATTTTTCCTAAACACAATCACAATTATAATTTAGGTGCTGCCATAGTATATACAGGTTCAACTCCATCACAAACAAAAACAAAAACTCTAAAAAAATTAAATAAAGAGTTAGATAAAAGTCTTAAACCCGCTTATACACAGACAATTAAAGGGAAAGCTGATATAACAGCATATGTAAAAAATTAAGGAGGATTGAGAAATATGTCTAAAAAGTTATGGGGTGGTAGATTTTCTGAAGGGACAGACCAGTTTGTTGAAGAGTTTACAGAAAGTATATCATTTGATAAAGAGTTAGCATTATACGATATAAAGGGAAGTATAGCCCATGCCAGAATGTTAGGGGAACAGGGAATAATCTCTAAAGAAGATGCAGAAAAAATTATAAAAGGATTAGAAGAGATAAAAAGGGAAATAGAAGAGGGAAAATTTGAATGGAAAAAAGAATTAGAAGATGTTCATATGAACATAGAAAAGGCGTTAATTGAGAAGATAGGCTCTGTAGGTGGAAAACTTCATACAGGAAGAAGCAGAAATGACCAAGTTATCACAGCCTTTAGACTTTATTTAAAGGAAGAAACAAACAATATAGTAATGCTCTTAAGGGAGCTAAAAAAAGCTCTACTAAAAAAAGCTAAAGAGACAGTGGATATTGTTGCTCCCGCTTATACACATCTACAGAAAGCCCAACCAATCAGACTAGCCCATTACTTTTTAGCATATCTTGAAATGTATAACAGAGATGAAGAGAGATTTTTAGACACATTAAAGAGAATAGACCAGATGCCATTAGGAAGTG
>JALSPY010000280.1 GCA_026985705.1 Hydrogenothermaceae bacterium
CTATTCAAAAAACCCTACTTAACTCCCATGAACTTTTGACACTGTGGTATAACCCTAGCTTCTATGTTTTTATCTAAAAGCTCCTCCTGTAGTTTTAAGGCTTTCTTTATAAACTCTTTTTTATTACTTTCAGGCTGTAAAATTAAAGGTTTTAATTTGTATAGATTTTTATACTTAAGGATATCCTTTAAAGATATATATTTATCAACAACAAATTTAAACTCATTTATATACTTTAAAAGGGATTTATTAATATCATACTTTACCTCTGGTTTTGGAGAAACAACAAGATAAAAATTTGGATATACAGATTTTAAAGCCTCTTCAACTCTGTTATTAAAAACTGTTCCGTTGGTCTCTATTATCAGATAATAACCTTCCTTTACAACTGCCTTTATAAGAGTATCAACATTTTTAGTTAATAGAGGCTCCCCTCCTGTAATACAAACTCTCTTTGCTTTATATTTTTTTATTTCATCTATAATTTTTTTTAAACTTAGCTGTTTAAATGTTTTTCCATCGTAAGAGTATGTCGTATCACACCACTCACATCTTAGATTACACCCTTCAAGTCTTACAAACACAGTAGGATAACCTATAAAGCCTCCTTCACCTTCTACCGAGTAGAATATCTCAACAACATTAAAAATATCTTCCATTTAGTATTCCCTTTAACCTCCACCTACAGGGGGAATAATTGCTACAGTGTCATTATCTTTCAATAGGGTATTATCATCTACATAACTTTCATTGACTGCTATCATACAGTTTTCTAAAAATCCTTTTAAATCTGGATATTTTTTCAACAGTAAAGTTTTTAGAGCTTGAACAGTTGTATCTTTTTCTATCTCTATATCTTCATAACTCTTATTAAGTTTACTTTTTAAAGATGCAAAGTATAAAACCTTAACCTTCAAACTTAACCTCCCACTCTGTTATTAAGTGAGAGCCTCTTATAAAGTGTGCTCTTAATTTAAGTTTAACCACCTCTTCCAATGATTTAAAACCTTCCCCACCTACAAGAGTTGGTGTATCCTCTCCACCTACAATAAATGGCATATGTATAACCCTTATTTCATCTACCAAACCATTTTTTAATAGGTTCCAGTTTAAAGTTGAGCCTCCCTCAACCATTAAAGATTTAATACCTTTACTATAGAGAATTTCCATCATATGAATAAGGTCTATTTCATCTTTTCCACATATTATTACTTCAGCTTTTTCTTCTAACTTTTTAACTTTTTCTTTTGGAGCTTTTTCAGTTGTAATGATTATAGTTGGGGCATCACTCTTTAAAATGTTTGCATCTAAAGGAATATTTGCTGTCCTAGTTGGAATTATTCTGATAGGGTTTCTTCCTACAACATGTCTAACAGTTAAAAATGGATTATCTGTCCTCACAGTTTCAGCACCTACCATAATACCATCAACTTTTGCCCTTATCTGATGTAGGTATCTGGTAGCTTCCTCATCCATAAATTTCATTATCTCCTTAGATGAATATCCCTTTCTTAAAGTAAGTTTACCATCA
>JALSPY010000281.1 GCA_026985705.1 Hydrogenothermaceae bacterium
TAAAATAAAAAGGAGTAATACTGTGGAAAATTACGATTTTAAATTGGAAAATCTGAGAAAAACTGAAAATAAAGAGGAATGTTATAAATGTGGTAAATTGGCTTTTCTTTATGAAGACCCTAATATTGAAGGGTTATTCTTTTGTGAGGAGTGTTGGAAAGAAAGATTTAAAACAGAAGAATTGGAAAGAATGGGATACGATGAAGAAATTCCTTATGAAGATTAATCAACGGTTAAATTCTGTTAATTCTAAATAAGATTTTAAATAAATATCTTCCTAAATATTTTTTACTTTTTTCTGATAAAACCCGTTTTAAATTCTACTCAAAAGCTTATAATTAAAATCTAAAAGATTAAATTAGAAGGAGAAAAAAATGAAATTTCATTCACAGGAAGTTAAATTTGATAGAGATTTGATATATAAATATGCAAAGCCTGCACCAAGATATACCAGTTATCCTACTGCTCAAGAATTTAAACCTATAGATGAGGAGGAATGGAGAGAAAAGTTAATAAAATCTAACGAAAGAAAAACTCCTTTATCTCTATACTTTCATATACCTTTTTGTGAAAGTGCCTGTTATTTCTGTGGTTGTAATGTAATAATAACAAAGAGGAAAGAAGTTGTTGAACCTTATTTAGAATATTTGAAAAGAGAAATAGATTTAGTTAAATCTTTTATAGATAACGATAGAGCTGTAGTTCAGCTACATTTTGGAGGAGGAACTCCAAACTATCTAAATGAAGAGCAGATAACAGACTTAATGGGATTTATAAAAGAAAAATTTTTATTTGACCCAAAAGCTGAAATCTCAATAGAGATAGACCCACGACATATAGATAAGAATATGGTTTTTCTGTTAAGGGAATTAGGTTTTAATAGAGTGAGTTTTGGAATACAAGACTTTAACCCAAAGGTTCAAAAAGCAGTAAACAGAATACAACCTGAAGATATGATTTTTAACTTAATGGAATGGTTAAGGGAAGCTAATTTTGAAAGTGTAAATATAGACCTTATCTATGGATTACCTTACCAAACATTAGAAAGTTATTCTGAAACTGTAGATAAAGTTATAAAACTAAACCCAGACAGAATAGCAAACTTTAATTTTGCATACGTCCCTTGGTTAAAAAGATTACAGAAGTATATAGACCCTTCTACTCTTCCTAAACCTGAAGAAAAACTTGAGATTTTAAAAATGACTATAGAAAAACTAACTAATGTAGGGTATCTATTTATAGGAATGGACCACTTTGCAAAACCTAACGATGAGTTAGCTGTAGCCCAAAGAGAGAGAACACTCCATAGAAATTTTCAAGGTTATACAACCCATAGTGAAGCTGAGCTTTTAGGTTTTGGAGCTACATCTATAAGTATGCTATATGATGCCTACGGACAGAACTTTAAGAAATTGAAAGATTACTATGGAAGATTAGATGAAGGTAAGCTACCAATTGAAAGGGGAATATTCTTAAATGAAGATGATATTATAAGAAGAGATGTAATAATGAGATTAATGTCCCACTTCCAGCTTTATAAAGGTGAAATAGAGGAAAAATACAACATAAACTTTGATGAATACTTTAAAGAGGAATTAGAATTGTTAAAACAACAGGAAGATGATGGTTTATTAAAAATTTATAAAGACAGGATAGATATTACTCCTGCAGGAAGACTACTTATAAGAAATATTGCAGTAAATTTTGATGTATACACAAGAAAAAAAGAAAAAAAGAGATTTTCACAGGCTATATAGCCTGTATTTTTACTTTTTTTATGTTCCGTGTTGCCAACTTGAAAGATAATTAATCTGCTCTTCCGTTAAACTATCTATCTCAACACCCATAGATTTTAGTTTTAATCTAGCTACTTCTAAATCTAATTCATCTGGAACTTTATAAACTTTAGGCTCTAACTTCGTATGGTTTTTATATATATACTCTGCAGATAAAGCCTGATTAGCAAATGACATATCCATAACTTGAGCAGGATGACCTTCAGCCGCTGCAAGATTTACCAGTCTTCCCTCAGCTAATAGATAAATTCTTCTACCATCTTTTAATTTATACTCTTTAACATTTTCTCTTATTTCCCTTTTACTAACTGCCATTTCTTCTAAAGCTTCTATATTTATCTCAACATCAAAATGACCTGAATTTGATACTATAGCTCCATCCTTCATAACCTCAAAATGTTCTCTATCAATAACCTTTGTATTACCAGTAACAGTTACGAAGAAATCCCCAACTTTTGCCGCTTCTATCATAGGCATTACCCTATATCCATCCATCCTAGCTTCTAATGCTTTTAATGGGTCAACTTCCGTTATAATAACCTCTGCTCCCATTCCTCTTGCTCTCATCGCAACTCCCTTTCCACACCATCCATAGCCAGCAACAACAAATGTGGAGCCTGCCAACAATCTGTTCGTTGCTCTTAATAATCCGTCTATAGTTGACTGTCCTGTACCATATCTGTTGTCAAAGAGATGTTTTGTGTAAGCATCGTTAACAGCTATTACAGGAAACTTTAAAACTCCATCCTTTTCCATTGCTTTAAATCTGATAACTCCCGTTGTCGTTTCCTCTGTTCCACCTAATACATTCGGCAAAAGCTCTTTCTTCTCTTTATGTAAGGTAGATATTAAATCTCCCCCATCATCCATAGTTATATTAGGCTTTTTGTCTAAAACTGCATATAGATGTTTATAGTATGTATCTCTATCTTCTCCATGAATAGCAAAAACAGGAATATCAAACTCCTTTACTAATGCTGCTGCAACATCATCCTGTGTAGATAAGGGATTAGAGGCTGTTAAGTAAACTTCAGCTCCCCCTTCCTTTAAAGTTATCATTAAGTTTGCAGTTTCAGTTGTTACATGTAAACAAGCGGCTATCCTAACATCTTTTAAAGGTTTCTCTTTTTTAAATCTATCTCTTATCTGTCTTAAAACAGGCATATCCATTTCTGCCCATTCAATTCTTAATTTTCCTTTCTCTGCAAGTGATAAATCTTTTACATCAAAATCCATAAAAAACCTCCTTTTTTCAAGTTATAACTAGGTTATTTTAACCTAACATAACTTATCTTCATTTTGCTAAATTAATTTGGTAGATGTTTATCTTTAATTAAATACAGAGAATTTGAGCTAAATTAAAACTTTCACTAAACTTTTCTTCAAATTGATTTAAAATATTAATTATATCTTATAAATTTTAAACCATTTTTATTGAAAGGGGGAAATATGTTAACTAGTTCTATTTTAGGAATGTTCTCCAATGATATAGGAATTGACCTTGGAACGGCAAATACTTTAGTTTTTGTAAAGGGAAAAGGTATAGTATTCTCAGAGCCTTCCATAGTTGCAGTAGATAAAACAACAGGTAAAGTTTTTGCAGTAGGTGAAGAAGCTAAAGCAATGGTTGGAAAAACTCCTGAGACAATAGAAGTGGTTAGACCGTTAAAAGATGGAGTTATTGCAGACTTTGAGATAACACAGGAAATGATTAGACATTTTATAAAAAAAGTTCACAAAAATATGATGTTATCCAATATATTTAAACCGAGACCTAGAGTTATTATAGGTGTCCCTTCAGGAATAACAACCGTTGAAAAGAGAGCAGTTATAGATGCAGCAAAACAGGCAGGAGCTAGAAGTGTTTACTTAATAGCTGAGCCAATGGCAGCAGCTATAGGGGCTGGTCTTCCTATTCAGGCACCGGGGGGAAATATGATTGTTGATATAGGCGGTGGAACTTCGGAGATTGCAGTAATATCTCTCTCTGGAATGGTTTTATCCACATCAATTAGAATTGCAGGAGATGAGATAAACTCAGCTATAATCCAATATCTTAAGAGACAACACCACTTACTTATTGGTGAGCAAACTGCAGAAAAGATAAAAGTTCAGTTAGCTTCCGTTTATCCTACAGAAAAGGACAATGAAGAAATGGAAATAAGAGGTAGAGATATGACAGGTATGCCTAAAAGTATAACGATAAATGGAAGGGAAATAAGGGAAGCAATAGAAGATGTGGTTATTAATATAGTAAATGCAGTTAGAAGTGCTTTAGAAAGAACTCCACCTGAGCTTGCCGCAGATATTGTAGAAAGGGGAATTGTTTTAGCCGGTGGTGGCTCCTTAATTTATGGATTAGATTTAAGACTAAAAGAAGAAACCAATCTACCCGTTTATTACTGTGATGACCCTTTAACTGCTGTGGCAAGAGGAATAGGTAAAGCATTAAATGATATAGAGCTTATAAAGAGGGTTTCATTTAAATAATAAAAGGTTGCATTTATGAAAATAAAAAAAGTTTTTATATATTCTATAGCTTTTGTAATTTTTCTTTCTCTAACAGTTTTTATTTTAAATAAAGCAAAAATACTATCATTTTCTTTAGTTTCTCCTGTTTTAAATACGGTAAGTTATATTGATAAAAGTATAAATAATTTTTTAAAATACCTAGAAGAAAAAGATAAATTAATAGAAGAAAACAAAGAGCTAAAAAGGAAGATAGAGATATTAAAAGCAAAAATAATACATTTAAAATATTTAGAATATGAAAATAAAAATTTAAAAGAGGTTTTAAAATTTAAAGCAAATTATCCCCAATTTGTAATAAAAACTGGAAAGGTAATAGGTTATTCTCCAAATAACTGGAGTGAATTTATATATATAAATCTTGGTGAAAATGATAATGTTAATAAAGGTGATTTAGTTATTTCAAATGGACATCTTATAGGGATTGTTTTTGAAACAACTTCTAAAAGCTCTATAGTAATGTTAATATCCAATAAGAATTTTAAAATTCCCATTCGCACAAGAAGAACAAGAGAATTAGCTATATATCAAGGATACAATCTAAGATATGGTTATCTAAAGTATGTTAAACCTGAACAGGATATAAGGGAAGGTGATTTAATAGAGACTACAGATATAGATAATAGATACCCTGCAGGGATACCTATAGGTATAATAAAAGAAGTTTCCTATAAAGAAGGTGAAGTATTTAAAAATGTTAAAGTAGAAATAAATTTAAATCCATTAAATTTGGAGTATGTTATTATTGTCGTTGGAAAGAGAAAGAATTAATTTTAAGGAAAAGTTAAAGTTTTACCTTCTAACAATACTTTTTATTATTTTGCAAAGCTCTGTTTTCGTTAAATATATAAGTTTTTTAGATTTCACTCCAGATTTATTACTGATACTTTTAATTATCTACGGTATAAATAATCCTTTAGTTGAAGGTTTAAAGTTTGCAGTTTTTATCGGAATTTTCAAAGATTTATTAAATTCACACTACATATTGTTAGACCTACCTTTATATATTTCTTACATATTAATTATATCATTCGCTAAAAGTAGAATAACCTCCTCTAACCAATTTATTAGAACATTTTTAGCATTTTTTATATTTTCAGTTGATTTTTCATTAAAAAGTTTAATTTTTTATATTAAAACCAAACAGTTTGAGTTAGATAAATATACCTTTTTATATGTTATACTTAATACCTCAATATTTTTTATTCTAGATAAGGTTTTATCAAAAAAGAAAGAAATTAATGAATTCTAGAGCATACTTTTTGATATTTGTCTTTACAGTGTTTAGTTTAATACTATTAGGAAGACTTATCTATTTGCAGATTATAAAAGGGAAATACTATTACGAAAAGTCAGAAAAAAATCACCTTAAGGTTGTTGTTTTAAACGCTCCACGGGGAAATATATACGATAGAAATGGCATTCTATTAGCCTATGATAAACCTTCATATAATCTATACACCTTTCCATATATAACAAAAAAGAGATTAAAAATTCTTGAAAGAAATTTAAAAAGAATACTGAATATAGAGCTTTCTGAAGATGTTAAAGAAAAAATAAAAAAAGGATACTCTTTAAAAGTAATAATAAAGAAAAATTTAACTGATAAACAGATAGAAAAGTTTTTTAGATACTCTTATCTTTTTACCGGTATATACTTAGAAGTTCAACCTAGAAGAATATATACAGAATATGCAAGGTATATGCCCCATCTTATAGGCTACGTAGGTTATCCCTCAGAGAAAGAGCTCAAGGAAAATCCCAAATTAAGACCGGATACATTAATCGGAAAAAGTGGAGTTGAAAAGATATTTGATAAGTATTTAAGGGGAAAGTATGGGACAAAGGGAATGGTTGTTGATGCATTAGGAAGGATAAAGGAGATAAAATGGGAAAATTTACCTAAGAGAGGTAATGATATATATCTAACTGTAGATGCAAGAATTCAAAAAATAGTGTATGAAGCATTTGAAAATACTGGAGAAAAATCTGGAGCTGTAGTAGTTTTTAATCCTGATGGATATGAAATATTAGCATTGCTCAGCTATCCTATATACGATATACAAAAATTTTCAGATGGGCTTACAAAAGAGGAATGGAAGGAGATAATAAAAAATCCATATAAACCACTTTTAAACAAAGCCTTAAAAGGAATTTATCCTCCCGGTTCTATTTTTAAAATAGTTGTAGGGTTAGGAGCTTTAAATGAAGGTGTGATAACTCCAAATACAAGAATTTACAGTGGTGGAAAGTTTAAATTGGGAAATTTTGTATTTAGAAACTGGAATTTAGGTGGTTGTGGTAGAGTTAATGTTATGGAAGCATTGGAAACTTCCTGTGATACTTTCTTTTATCAAATAAGTTTAAATTTGGGAGTTAGAAATATAACTAAATATGCTAAGTTATTTGGTATAGGGGAAAAACTTAATCCTGAAATAGAGAAAAGAGTAGCTACAGTTCCCACTCCTGAATGGAAAAGGAAAAGATTTGGTAAACCGTGGTATCCGGGAGATACTATAGTCTATAGCATAGGACAAGGATACTTATCTATAACTCCCTTTGATGGAGCAAAAATTATAGCTCCGATAGCTAACGGTGGTAAAGTTTACAGACCTAAACTTCTTAAGGCTGTCCATAATAGAGATACAGGGGAGTATAAGGAAACTGGGAAGGTTTTAATAAGAAAATTACCTGTAAAACAGGAATATATAAAAGCAATAAAGAAAGGGCTTTATCTAGTTGTTTATGGAAACA
>JALSPY010000282.1 GCA_026985705.1 Hydrogenothermaceae bacterium
AAAAAAGGAATTAAAGCCAAAGATAATTTTTTCATTTTTTTCTCCTATAAAAAATTTAAAAAAATTAAGAATAAAATAGATATGCTGTAAATACTAAAATAATTAGCACTAAAAAGAATACAAATCCTTTAAAACTTAATTTTTTATTAACATTATTACCTCTATTATAATTATAAGTGTTATAAGGATTAAAATAAGGATCTTTTCTTGCATAAGGGTCATTATTTGCATATGGATCTCTAGTCGTATATGGGTCTTTTTGTCCGTATGGATCATTTTGTACATATGGGTCTCTAATCTGATAAGGATCTCTAAATTCCATTTTCTACTCCTTTTTTATTTTCTTTATATTTATTCAGAATTCAAAAGATTTGGTAAATATATTATGTTAAATTATCTTTTTGGCACATAAACTTTTGCTTTAGTAATTTCTTTTAAAACACTTAAACTAACAAAAAACTCTCGTTCATTTAAATTTTGTATTTCACTAGGTAAAATAAGTTTTTCTATTTTCTCGCTAATTCTCCTATTTACACCTGCATTCTGTACGTTTAAATTATCAAAAGTACGATGATTAATCATTTCGTCAATATTTTTAATTTTGACTTCACCAAATTTTTTTGAAAGAAGTTCTGCTGTTTGATAATCATTGACTTTAAAAATAAAATAATTATTACAAGAATTCATAACCGTTTGTCTTAAATTATCTCCATATAAATTGTTTATTTGTCCTACATCCTGCAATGCAAGCCACACAGAAGCCCCTTTACTACGCCCATTTGTTAAAAGATCTACTATACTATTTAATCTATTTAACATTCCGAATTCGTCTAAAATGAAGAAAATACGTCTGTTTAAATTATCTTTTAAACTTAAAACATTCTTTGCAAACACGTCTACAAACAGACTTAAAGCAGGACTAATTGCATCTTTTATAGCTGCTGTATTTTGCAAAAAGATAAAACCTTTTCCTTTTTTTATATAATCTTTAATACTAAAGTCTCCATCTTCTAGAATTTCTAAAAATTTTGTATGTTGTTTTAAAGTAGCCATTACACTTTGTGCTTGTTTACTGTCTTTGCCTTTTATATAATCTACCACATAGCTAAATCCATTTTTTTCTAGAAGTTCTGCTATTTCTTCATGGTTTTTATTTAAAATAGTATAAATATCTTTATTTTTTGTTAGGTTATTTTTATAACAATATTTTAAAATTGCAATTAAAACGTCTCTTGCTGCATTCTTCCAAAAAGGGTCTTCTTTCGCAGTGGGATTAGGAATTATGGAAGCAGAAATAAAGTTTATGTCAAATTCATTTTTAATATCGTTAAAGATACTCCATTTAATATCACCTTCTAAAGGATTAAAAATAAGATCCTCCAAAGGATTATAAAATTTATCTATAAAGTCTCCTTTAAAGTCGTGTATGAGTGCTTTTTCTTCTCTTATTTTTAACTGTTCCAAAACTTCATTTAGCAATAGTGTTTTACCACTCCCAGGAGCTCCTAAAATAAAAAAGTGCTTATTT
>JALSPY010000283.1 GCA_026985705.1 Hydrogenothermaceae bacterium
AAATTTACCTGACAGACTTACGGCTACTTTCTCTTTTTATTGTTTTGTTTTTCTTCTTTACATATCCCGTTTAGTTTTCGTTGCAACCCTTTTAGGGCAACGGGATATGTTGGAAATTATTTTAAAAAGAATTTTAAAAATGTCAAGCGGCTGTATCCCAGTTTTAAAAAACAGGGTTTTAGCCGCTTATTTATCTATAAAAATTAAAAATCTTTATCTTAAATTAACTTAAATTTTGATAGCCTAAATCCCTTAAAAGTCTTAAATCTTCCTTCCATCTAGGTTTCACCTTAACCCATAACTCTAAATGAACTTTTTTACCTAGTAAATGCTCTAATTCCTCCCTTGCCTGTTTACCTATTTTCTTTAACATCTGTCCTTTCTTACCTATTATGATTTTCTTATGATTTTCTTTCTCTACATATATGATAGCTCTAATAATAAGTAAGTTTTTATTAAACTTTCCTTCCTCTATACTCTCAACCTCAACTGCAACAGAGTAAGGAATTTCTTTAGATGTATTATGAAAAACCTTCTCCCTTATAATTTCAGCTATATAAAACTTTAAAGGTAAGTCTGTTATCTGTTCCTTTGGATAGAGAGGTGGTGAAACAGGTAAATACTTTTTTAATTTATCTACAAAATTGTATAGATTATCTCCCTTGGTGGCAGACATTGGAATAATCTCAACAAAGTTGTATTTTTTTGAAACCTTATCTATAAGTGGTAGTAATTGCCTTTTATCCTTGATTTTATCAACTTTATTTATTACCAGTATAGTAGGTTTATTTAAAGGTTTAACATAATTTTCTAAAATCTCTTCATCCTCTTTAGTCCATCCTCTATCATCTATTATAAATGCTATAACATCAGCTTCATTTAAACTTCCAACTGCACTTTCCATAACAGACTGGGTTAACAAATCTTTTCCCTTTTGAACCCCGGGAGTATCTAAAAATATTATTTGAGCATCGTCATCATGTTTTACACCTAAAATTCTCATTCTGGTAGTTTGGGGTTTGGGACTTACTATAGATAGTTTTGTTCCTAAAATATTATTTAAAATGGTAGATTTCCCAACATTTGGTTTCCCTGCCAATGCTACAAATCCAGCTTTAAACTCTTTATTTTTATTTTCTTCATTATTTTTTATCTCTTCACTCATTCTTTCACCTTCTAAAATTTAGTTAATTATTATTAAATAATATTATAATATTATAATAAAATCAAAGTGGAAATTTTAAAATGAAAAACTCAAAATTTCACTCTTGAAATTTATCATTTTTTTATAAAAAATTTATATGATAGAATAATAATTTGCTATGTTTAAAAAACCTTTAAAGCATTAGGAGGTTAACCTGTTATGGAGGGCAGTAGCCCTAGGAAAATTATAGTTTTAAAAATAAAAATTTTTAAGGAGGATAGAAAATGGAAAAAACCCTCGGACTGCATATCTTAGCAGACCTTTACGGAGTTGATTTTGACAAAATTGACCATGTTGAAGATGTTAAAGAGCTTTTAGAAAATGCTGTAAAGTATGCAAATCTAAGTAAGTTATCATCTCACTTTCACCAATTTTACCCTCACGGAGCAACAGGAATAATTCTCCTTGAAGAATCTCACATATCAATCCACACTTGGCCAGAACATGGCTACGCGGCTATAGATGTTTACACCTGCGGAGGTAAAGAAAAAACATTTAAGGCTATGGAATATATTTTAAAAGTTCTAAAGCCGAAGAGAGTTGATGAAAAGGTAGCGGAAAGAGGGGTAGTCCCAGTTGATATAAATAAAGTTAATATTGAGACAAATATAGAAAAAGTAAAATTAGAAACTGTTTAAAGGATTTTTTAGGAATATATTTATACATAGCTCATTTTATTTAAAAAGGGGCTACCCATACTGGATGGCCCCGTTAGGGTTATAAGATATGGATAAATATCAACTTTATGCCCAGTTAGATATTGAAAAATTAAGGAAGTTTGAAGAGGAGACAGATAAAAAACTTTCATTTATAGAAAAAGCTTTTTTTTATATAAAATACTTTATAGCAGATCATTTACCTGAACCTTTAGCTACTTTAATGATGGGGGGAATAGGAGATATATTTGTAATTATTTTATTACTTATTATTTTATCTATAATATTAAAAATTTTAGGATTTGCGTTTAAAATAATATGGAGAGTTTTTTTAATACTTTTACTGATAGGCTCTCTATATGTACTATACCACTCCTTCTTTAGCTAAAATTTCTCCAATAAAGTATAACGAACCTGTTATAAGAAATATTGTGTTTTTATCATTTTCACCTTGAATAAATTCTTTAATCTCATTAATACTCTTTAAAAATTTTAAATCTGGATACTGCTTTTTTAACTGATTAGTTTTCATTCCCCTATCAAAAGACATTTCAACAAATATAACCTCTTCACTAAAGTCATTGGCAATCTTTAAAATCCTTTGAAAATTCTTATCTCTCATAAAGGATAGAATTGTTTTAATATTTTTTCCTTTAAAAATTTCATTTATCTCTAAATAAGTTTTCTTTAAAGCATCTTCATTATGAGCTCCGTCTAAGATAACTATTGGATTTTTAGAAAGTAATTCCATTCTTCCTTTCCACCTTGTATTTAAAACGGCTCTGTAGACAGTATCAGTATCTATTGTTTTTCCTAATCTTTCCATTAAAAGAATATAACCTGTTAAGGCTGTAGCTAAGTTATTCCCCTGTCTATTTCCTAATAGTTTTGTTTCTAAATCTTTGAAAGAAATATCTTTAAAAAAGTAGTTAACCTTTTGTCTCATACTCTCAAAATATGTTTCATACTGATAGTAATCTGGAGGATAGAAAATTTCCTTAATTCCTAACTTTTTAGCCTGCTCTAACAACTGATGTTGATTTGCCCCTAAAACTAAAGCTCTATCTTTTCTGGCAATACCTAACTTTTCATATGCTATCTTCTCTAAAGTATTTCCTAATATATGTGTATGGTCAAAGCTAACATTTGTAATAATAGATAACTCTGGATAAACTACATTAGTAGCATCATATCTTCCACCTAACCCGACTTCCAAAACTGCAAAATCAACTTTCTCTTCACTGAAATATAAAAATGCTAATACTGTAGATGCTTCAAAATATGTAAGGCTGTGTTTGTCAATTAAAGGTCTTAAAAATTCTATATACCTGTTTAGTTTATATTCTGGAATATACTTTCTATTTATCTGCCATCTTTCCCTTTCATCTACTAAATGGGGAGATGTAAACAGTCCCACTTTGAAACCTGTATGTCTCAATAAACTTTCTAAAAAGGCAGATGTAGAGCCTTTACCATTAGTTCCTGAAATTAGGACAGAGTTAAAACTATTATGAGGATTTCCCAACTCATTTAATACTCTCTTAACTCTATCTAAACCTAAATCTATATGAAAAACCTTTTTTTTAAACAGCTCATAAAGTTTCAATCTTAAAAACTCCTTGCTAGGATTACTCCTAATACTGCTCCAGATATAGATAAGAAGTTATTTAACAGTATATTAACTAATGCCTTTGAGATTTCTCCATCTTGTAATAGAGAAACTGTTTCATATGAAAATGTTGAGAATGTTGTGAATGCCCCTAAAAATCCGACTGCAAAAAACAGTCTAACTAATGGGTCTATAGCCAGTTTTTCAACTGTTAATACTGTAAAAACTGCAAGTATAAATGAGCCTAACGTATTAACAAATAAAGTTCCAACTGGAAATGATAAACCAAATATTTTATTTATATATCCAGATACTAAATATCTACTTAAAGCTCCTAAACTTCCACCTAACATCACAGCTAATATTTCCAATGTAAATATCCTTCCTTTCAAATTTTTTGAAATTATAACAAAAAAGGAAATTTTTATATTTTAGTAAATTAAACTCAAATTATATTTGAAAAAATCACTAAATTAGTATATTTTTATAAAAAGATATTAAGAAGGAGGTTTTAGAATTGGGATTAATAGTAGATGTTAACGAAAACAATTTTGAAGAGTTAGTAATAGAACAATCTTATAAATCTCCTGTGGTCGTAGATTTTTGGGCTCCATGGTGTGGTCCCTGTCAAATATTAAAACCAGTATTAGAAAAGTTAGCTAAGGAGTATGGATTTACTTTGGCAAAGGTGAACACAGATGAAAACCAATCTATAGCTTTTCAGTATGGTGTTAGTGGAATTCCTGATGTAAGAATATTCGTTAATGGGAAGGAAGTTGATAAGTTTGTTGGAGCTTTACCTGAGCCAAAGATAAGACAGATTTTGGAAAAGTATATAAAAACAGATATAGATGAGTATTTAGAAAAAGCTCAAATGGAATTTATGGCTGGTAATATATTAAAAGCTGAAGAGCTTTATAACTACCTAATACAAAAATATCCTGATAATAAAAAAGTTATTCTTGAGGTAGCAAAGTTTTTAATAAAAATAGGGAAATTAAAAGAAGCTGAAAATCTCTTAAATAAAATAAAAGAGTATGATAAAGACTACTTCTCTAAAGCTCAAGCATTAAAGGAGTTAATAGAGTTTAAAAAATACTGTGAAGAGTTAGAAGGAGAAAATGAGCTTGATAAACTTTTAAAAGAAGGAAGTTGTGCATTAATAAGAGAAGACTATAAAACTGCTCTAGATAAATTTTTAAAAATTGTTCAAATTGATAAAAACTATAAGGAACAGATAGGTAGAAAGGCTATGGTTTCAGTATTTAATCTATTAGGAGAAAGTAATCCCTTAACTAAAGAGTATAGAAGAAAGTTAGCTATGTGGCTTTATTAATCTTTCTATCTCAATCTTTTTATCTCTTTTCCTATTATAGAATAATAATATTATCACTAGAAATGTGGGAGATAATATATAGAAAATATATATCTCTTTTAGATGTGAAACAAAAAAGGTTTGGTTATTATTTAGGTAAATATCTCCTATTAATACTCCAGTTTTATTTAAACCTAAAACTGATTTTATTTCACCTACAGGAGAAATAACTGCAGAAATTCCGGTATTTGCAACCCTAACTAGATATTTGCCTGTTTCTATTGCTCTAACTCTTGCCATCTCAAAATGTTGATAAGGTCCAGATGTATCTCCGAACCACCCATCATTTGTAATATTAATTATTAGATTTCCATTTTTACTAAAATCTGCTACAAAATATGGAAATATACTTTCAAAACATATGAGAGGAATAATTTTAAAATCCTTATAGACTATTAAATTTTTTTCTTTACCTTTTGAAAAATCTATACCTACAGTTAAATAAGGAATAATCTTAGAAAAGATAGTGAAAGGTTTAGGCGTATATTCTCCAAAAGGAACAAGTTTTATCTTTCTATACTGTGCTAAAACTTTACCATTTTTATTAAAAAGTGTAATTGTATTGTAAATTTTTACATCGTCTATATTATCAAAAATTATATCGTCTATACCTGCAAGTATCAGTTTAGTTTTTATACTATTAAGCGAGTAAAAAAACTTAATATATCTTTCATCTATATAGGATGGAGAAAAAGGTAAAGAGCTTTCAGGTAAGATTATAATATCTGGTTTTAAAGTATCTGCCTTTTTAACAAGGGATATGTATCTATCTAAGATATAATCCTTTTTAGATTTATCTAATTTTTCATTCTGTTTTATATTTCCCTGAATTATGGCAACTTTCTTTTTAACACCTTTATCTGTATATCCTTTTATACGATTATATCCATAAATATAAATACCTATAAATATTCCAACAATTATAAAAAAGCTTAATATAGACTTAATATTTCTAAATTTAAGAAGATAAAAGGTAGCTACTGACATATATAAGGCAATAATTGATAAAAGGTATATTCCACCTATAGAGCTTATCTGTGCTATCTCATTTATAGGTGATAATGTGTATCCCATTAAATTCCAAGGAAAACCTGTAAATGGAATAAATTCCCTAGTTATTTCAATAAAAACCCATATAAGGGGAGCTACAAGTAGAACTTTATTACCAACATAATTTTTTAATGTATAAACTATCAAAGAAAATATAACAAATTGGTATATAGAAAAAACAAGAGAAAATAAAATTAATATTAAATTTGCTAGTATAAAATTCGTATCTAAATAAACTTCCATTGCATAGGTAAACCAACCAAAAGCAAAAAAACTGAAGGAAAAACCTATAAGAAATGAGATTAATAGATGTTTTTTTAAACTGTCTTCAGTTAAGGAGTTAAGTAAAAAGAAAAAACCAATTAAAAAGCCAAAAGGGAAAAAATATTTAGGAAAAGATAAAGCTATAAAAAGTCCAGATAATATAGGAATAAAAAAATACTTACTGAAAATTTTTAAGATACTCTTTTTCTTTATTTTCAAGTTTACCATCTGAAATAATCTCTTTTATTATATAAGGTCTTTTTTCTTGAGCTTCATAATAAGTCCTAGTTATTAATTCTGCAACTATACCTGTTGAGATTAACTGTATTCCCGACAAAACTAAGAGTGTTCCAAATATTAAAAGTGGTCTCTGTCCTATATCCTCTCCTAAGAATAATTTTATAAAAACAAGATAAATTAAACTAAAAAATCCTATCAGAAATAGTATTAAACCTAATCCACCGAAAACTCTTAAAGGTTTTGTTCTATAATCCAGTAAAAATTTAACTAAAAATAAGTCTAAAATAACTTTAAATGTTCTTGATATCCCGTATTTAGATTTTCCGTATATTCTAGGATGATGTTTAACAGGTATTTCAGTTATCTTTGCTCCTACTGATTTTGCTAAAGCAGGTAAAAATCTATGCATTTCTCCATAATAGTCTAGTCTTTTAGCAACTTCAGACCTGTATGCTTTTAAAGAGCAACCATAATCGTGTAGATATACACCTGTAGTTTTTGATATTAACCAGTTAGCAATTTTTGAAGGAAGAGTTCTAGTTAAAAAAGTATCTTTTCTATCTTTTCTCCAACCACTAACTATATCATAACCTTGGTTTAACACTTCTAAAAGTTTAGGAATATCCTCAGGGTCATTCTGTAAATCTCCATCCATGGTT
>JALSPY010000284.1 GCA_026985705.1 Hydrogenothermaceae bacterium
ACTATCTTCAACCTCATACTTTTGATAACCTAAAAACTCTGTAGAATGAAGTTTATTTTTTAACTCAATATATATAGGTTTAATTTCTTTGGCTTGTCCCTTCCAATTTTTCCTAGCTTTTTCCCTCTGTATATCTAGATTTTTTTGAAAACCTGCAATATCAACTGAAAAACCTTCATCTTTAGCTATGTCTAAAATTAAATCAACAGGGAAACCATATGTATCATATAATCTAAACACTTCCTCACCTGTTATCTGATTTCTTCCCTCTTTCTTAGCACTCTCTATAATTTGATAAACTAACTCCATTCCTCTCTTTAATGTTTTTATAAATCTTTCTTCTTCTGATTTAACCAGCCCCTTTATAAATCCTCTATTTCCTAAAAGCTCTGGATATGCATCTTTCATTATATCTATCACCACATCAATACCTTTGTATAAGAAAGGTTTTTCAATTCCTAACTCTTTACCATACCTTAAGGCTCTTCTTAAAATTCTCCTTAAAACATATCCTCTTCCTTCATTTGAAGGTAAAACTCCATCTGATATTAAAAATGTAATAGCTCTAAGATGGTCCGCTATAACCCTAAAGGCTACAGTTTCTTTTTTATCAGGCTTTTCAGGATTGTAATCCTTACCAGATATATCCTCTACGAAATCTATAATTGGTAAGAATAAATCCGTCTCAAAGTTAGAGTTTACACCCTGTAGAACAGAGGCTATTCTCTCTAGCCCCATTCCAGTATCAATATTAGGATTAGGTAAAGGAGTTAAATTCCCCTTCTCATCTCTGTTATACTGCATAAACACTAAGTTCCAAATTTCTAAATATCTGTTATCCTCTTCTGATGCAAATTCAGGATTTCCGAATTGCTCTCCTCTATCAAAATAAATTTCTGATGAAGGTCCACATGGTCCAGTATTTCCCATACTCCAAAAATTATCTTCCTCTCCTAATCTATG
This sequence comes from Hydrogenothermaceae bacterium, assembly GCA_026985705.1. GTDB lineage: Bacteria > Aquificota > Aquificia > Aquificales > Hydrogenothermaceae > QNZC01. Next base: position 964 of record JALSPY010000284.1, read on the forward strand.
TATCTTTTCCTCTGGTAAGCCTATAATATCTCTCCATATCATATATGCTTCTTCATCTTCTTTAAAAACTGATACATGTAATCTTTCCTCTGGTATTTCTAAAACTTTTGTTAAATACTCCCAAGCATACTCTATAGCTTCTCTTTTAAAATAGTCCCCAAATGAAAAATTCCCTAACATCTCAAAAAATGTGTGATGTCTAGGAGTATATCCAACATTTTCTAAATCGTTATGTTTTCCACTAACTCTGAAAACTTTTTGACAGGAAGCAGCTCTCTTGTAGGGTCTTTTTTCTAATCCTAGAAAAACATTCTTAAATGGCACCATTCCAGCATTTGTAAAAAGAAGAGTTTTATCAGTTTCAGGTATCAATGACGCCGATTTCACTATCTCATGTCCTTTATCTTTAAAAAAATTTAGGAAACTTTCCCTTATCTCATTTGAACTTAATCTTTTCAATATAAAGCCTCCTTGATACTGTCTACAACAATAAAAATTATATAAATAGCATAACACTAATATTAAACTGTTAAAATCAGTATAAATTCGGTAATA
>JALSPY010000285.1 GCA_026985705.1 Hydrogenothermaceae bacterium
CATTAGTTTTATATAAAATCTTAGATTGTGAATAGTTGCTAATATCATTCCTGTAATTTCTTCAGCGTTAAACAGATGTCTTATATATCCCCTTGAGAAATTTTTACAGGTATAACAATCACAATCCTTGTCTATTGGTTCATCACTTAGTTTATGTTTTCCGGCCTTTATATTCAATCTTCCGTAATGTGTAAATAAAGTTCCATTTCTAGCATTTCTAGTTGGCATCACACAGTCAAACATATCTACTCCTCTACTAACACTTTCTATAATATTCTCCGGTGTGCCAACTCCCATAAGATATCTAGGCTTATCTTTCGGTAAGTATTGGACAACGGCTTCAGTCATTGAATACATATACTCAGTAGGCTCTCCAACAGATAAACCTCCTATTGAGTATCCATCCATATCTAATTCAACTGTTTTTATAGCACTGTAAACTCTTAGATCTTCATATGTTGAGCCTTGAATTATCCCAAATAATCCCTGCCATTTATTCTTTTTTGCTTTCTTAGACCTCTCTAACCATCTTAAAGTTTTTTCAACACTTTCTTTAGCAGTTTGATAGGAAACTGGATATGGTGGACATATATCTAAGGGCATCATTATATCGCTACCTATTATCTCTTGAATTTCTATAACAAACTCAGGGGTAAAGTAATGCCATGAGCCATCTAAATGTGATTTAAACTTTACTCCATCTTCAGTTATCTTTACATCTGCTTTATGTTTTCCGGATTTTACCTTTTTATTTAAAGCTAATGAGAAAACCTGAAAACCTCCACTGTCTGTAAGTATAGGTTTTTCCCAACTTATGAAATTGTGAAGACCTTTAAAATGTTTTAAAACCTCTAATCCCGGTCTTAAATAAAGATGATATGTATTTCCTAAAATTATCTGTGTATTAATATCTAGAAGTTGTTTCTTTGTTATAGCCTTTACCGTTCCCTGAGTTCCTACAGGCATAAATACTGGAGTTTCTATAGTACCATGTTTAGTGTAGATCTTCCCTAATCTTGCATCTCCATCTGTTTTTATTAACTCAAATTTAATCTTTTCTACCTCCCGTTATTTTGGAAAAGAAAAAAAGGAAGAACGAGTTTATTTCTCTATTTGAGAAATATCTATATTTAAAGCTTTTACTTGTTCCATACATCTATCACATATAGGTTGTCCATCTTTTCCAACACTTTCATCGTATATCCAACATCTAGGACACTTCTCACCTTCAGCTCTTTTCACTCCAACCTGTAATCCCTCTATATCTTCACTTTCTATCTTTATATCTGCATTTACACTATCTACAACTTCAACCTGACTTACAGTAAAGAAATATTTAATCCAGTCTATTCTATCTGAAATTATATCTTTATACTCTTGATGAAGTTTTAAAAGAATTTTAGCTTCATAAGGATGTCTTATTAAATCCTGTTTTCTAGCTTCCTCTAAAGCTTTTAAAACATCTTTTCTAACCTTTAAAAGTTTTTCATAGATTTCCTCTAGATTAG
>JALSPY010000286.1 GCA_026985705.1 Hydrogenothermaceae bacterium
CTTGTATATATAATTCTCAATCTTATCGTCTAGAAAACGATTTGTTATAAGCCAGATAGATTTACAACTATACTTTTCTTTTCCTTTTAAAAGCTCATTAATATACTTTTCATTTAGCTTTTTTCTCTGTGTATAATCTAAAAAATCAACGCATATTTTTTGTCCATTATCTAATTCTAAAATAATATCTATGTTGTGGTCTTTAAAAATTGGAGGCTCAAAAACTTTAAAACCTAGAAGCTCAAACATTACAGAAAATGTTCTCTCAAATTCTGTTCCCTTCATATTCCTTAAATACTCTTTTTCTTCTTCAGTCCATCTGTATTTATCTATATTTTTTAGAATATTCTCAAACTCCCTTTGGGCTTCTTCCATCTGTTTTTTTAAATTTTCAGCTTTTTCTTTATAAATTTCCTTTTCTTTCAAAAACTTTTCCTTATAACTTTTTAATGTAGGAATTAGATTTTCCCTTTCCCTTCTCTTTTCCTCTTGATACCTTATAAATGCATAAGTCCCAATAATTGAAGCTATTATGAACACTATAAAAATATCAATAAATCCCATTTTATTTACTTTCTGTTAATAATTTTTCCAAATTTTTTTTATAAACTTTATATATACTTTCTTCAAATAGGACAAACACAACCTTTTCTACATAAATTAATTTAGGTAATAAATCTAAAACTGTCTTTAATGCAACCTTTGAGGAGCTATCTAGAGGGCATCTATAAGCTCCTGTGCTTATTGAAGGAAAAGCAACTGTTTTAATTTTATAACTATCTGCCAAAAGTAAACTATTTTTGTATGCATTTGATAAAAGCTTTTTCCTTTCTTCATCAAGACTACCTGATACACATATAGGTCCAACTGTATGGATAACATACTTTGCTTTTAAGTTTCCAGCTGTTGTTATAACAGCCTCTCCAAATGGTAATCCGTTAGGATACTGTTCTCTTCTGATTTTTTTACACTCTTCTAAAATTTTACTTCCACCTTTTTTGTGTATAGCTCCATCTACACCACCACCACCTAACAAGGTTGGATTTGCCGCATTAACAATAGCTTCCGTTTCTTCTTCTGTTATATCTCCAACTTTTAAAACTAACTTCTTATTTTCTATATTAACTTCCATTTGTTTAGCCTACCTTATAAATTTATTTGACAAATGTATTTGTTTTAATTAAAGTTTTTAATTAAATTATTTAATCATAAATAAATATATTAACGGAAACTTAAGAATGTTAGGAAAAGATGAAATTACGGTCTTTAATATAGATGGGAAAAGTTTTACAAAAAAATTTATTCCCATAAGTTTTTTTGATTTACCTGTTGAATATATTTCTGAAGATGGTAATTATTACTTACTCTGGATAACTGATGATGAAAATGATGAAGGTGAATGGTGGTATATTACAGAAACAAATGTAGAAGAAATTTTAAAATATCTAAAAGGAAAAATTTCCCCAAGGGATATTATCGATAAAGGGAAAACTTTTATAGGTTTTAGATATTACAATGATTATTTTTCTATAAAAAATCTCTCACCTCTTGAAGAAAAACTGAACGATGGATTTTTAACAGATGAAGAAATGCCTTCCTATGATTATCGTCTAAATATGGATGAAAAAATATTAAAGGATATTATAAATGAATTAGAATTAAATAATGATAGGATTAAGAATATAAATATAAATCTGGAAGATAAAATTGAAACTTATATTCAACACTACAATAGCCACATTTCTATAAAGAATACCTGGGCTTTTGAAGATATGACTTTTGATATAGAAGAAAAAAGTGTTTTTTTTAAAAATTCTGTAGATATATATACTGATAAAAATACACCTTTGGCGGCTTAAAATATGGAAAATATAAATAATTTAGAAAAACTAAAAGAAAAACTTTTACTAATAGTTGATAATATTAAAGAACAATATATAACTTTAAATGAATTAAAATTTGAAAAAGAAAAAAATTTAATAAATATAAAACCCAAAAAAGTTAGACTAGAACATAATCTAGTCCAAGAGATAAATAGCGGTGAAATCTTAAATGACGATAATGAAAAATTTCCATATATCTCTATAGCATATAGATTAATAGAAAAAATCTATATAGATGATGAAGAAAATCCAATTGTAAATAACACAATAGAATATGTTTTACATATAATTTTAAAACCTAAAGAAGAAATTTATAGGATTATAAAAGATAAAAATGTTTTAGAAAAATATGCAAAAGGAACAGGTATTTTAACTGTCTTTCCTTATATTAGACATATGGCTAATTTCTTACATAAAGAGGCTGGTATAGACATTCCACCATATCCACCTATGAAAATTTAGGTATTATGGGAAAAAGAAATTTTTACTATATTTTAGTTATAGATAAAATAAAAACAGAAGAGTTAAGAGAAAAAATTAAAAATTTATCCGAAGAATGTCCTGAAGAAATTTTAAATAATGAGATTACTAGAAGTTGTGAAATTTATAGATTTTATAGAAGGAATATGGATAAATATCCAGTTTTTTTAAATAAAAAATACGATAATCCACATTTTGCAAAAAAAAATAATAAAACTTTGTGTTCTGCCTGTGGACTATCAGTTTTTCTTGAGAAAGAAGATTTAATTTTCACTATAAAAAATAAATTCCCAAAAAATCAAAAATTTATTCTATTAAAAGCCAAGTTTTCTGTTGAAATAGGTAAACTCTATAAAACAGGCTCTGATAGTCATTGTGATTTTTTTCCATATAAAAATTTTAATCATGATAAATTCTTTGAAAAATTTGAGGAAATTAATTTAAAAAAACAAAAATAGTAAGCTAATTTTATAAACTTTTTACGAAAATTTCAAATCTGTTATAAAAGAGGTTAAAGGTTATGCTTAAAGTTGGGCTTACAGGCTCTATAGGAACAGGAAAATCTACAGTTTTAAAGATATTCAAAGATTTAGGGGCATATGTTATAGATGCAGATGAAATTGTTCACTCACTTTATAAAAGGAAAGATATTCAAGAAAAGGTAAAAGGCGAGTTTGGAGATGTTTTTAATGAGGATAACAGTTTAAATAGAAAGAAAGTTGCGGAGATTATATTTAACAATCCTGAAAAGAAAAAGATTTTAGAAAGTATAATTCACCCTGAAGTTAGAAAAGAGATTAATAATAAGATAAGAGATATTGAAAATAAGGATAAAAATGCTATAGTTATTGTTGAAGTTCCTTTATTAATTGAAACTGGACAGTATAAAGAATATGATACTGTTGTAGTTGTCTACAGTCCAAGAGATTTACAGTTAGATAGACTTTTAAAAAAAGGTTTATCTGAAGGGGAAGCTTTAAAAAGAATAAATTCACAGATGGACATTGAAGAAAAGTTAAAATATGCGAATTTTGTTATAGATAACAGTTCCTCTATTGAAAACTTAAGAAAAGAAGTTATTAAGGTTTTTAATAATTTAAAAAAGAGGTTTGCGAAATGAAAAGATGGTTAACTATATTTTTTATTTCCTATATATTTTTATACTTTACAAATTTTAAAGCTTTAGGAAATGAAAATTTACTTTTTTCAGAGGGAATAAAAACATCCGATGTACGACTAGAGTTAGTTTCTGAAATAAAAACTTTGGAAGAGGATTTAAAAAACCTTGAAACAAAATTAAAATCTATAGAAAGCCCTGAAGAAAAAAAACTGTTAAAGAATAAGATTGATGCTATAAAAGAAAAATTGAAAGTTCTAAGGAAACAACTAGAAGACTACAATCAACATATAGATACTGTTAGTTAATAACATTTATCATTCCCTTTCTTTTTGATATATCATAACTAGAAAAAATTAAGATAAGGGACAGCATTGAGTTTACCAAGAATTAAACATTACTTGATAAATGAAAAGTATGAAGACCCGGGAATAGTTATAGAAATAGAGAGTTTGGGAAAATATCTTCTCTTTGATGTAGGAAATATAAATAGGTTAGAGAGAGATTTATTAAGGAAAATAACTCATGTTTTTATTTCTCATACACATCTAGACCACTTTATCGGATTTGATACACTTTTAAGAAACAAATTAGGTAAACCACATACGGTAGAGGTTTTTGGTATATCTCCGTTATCTCAAAATATACACTGTAGATTACAGGGATACACTTGGAATTTAGTTGATTTTGAGCCTCAATTAATTTTTAGAATAAAGGAAGTTGATGGAGATATTTTTAAAATCTATAACTTTGACATAAAGAAAAAATTCCAAAGGGAGTTAGTAAAGATAGAAAATATAGATACAGATATAATTTATGAGGATAAATTCTTTAGAGTTAGATTTGCAGTTCTAGACCATAAAATAAAGGTTTTAGGATATTCCTTTGAGTATAAACAACGACTTAAATTAATTCCTGAAAGATTGAAAGAGTTTAACCTAGAGGGAAAAGATATAGGAAAATTGAAAGAGTTTCTAGAAAATGAAAAAAATATCAATAATAGTTTTGTTATAAATGGGAAAAGTTATACATACAGTTTTTTAAAGGAAAGAGTAAGCTATACTATACCCGGTTATAAAATATCCTACATTACAGATGTTATTTACTCGGAAAAAAATAAAGAAAAGATTTTAAAACTTATAAAAAATTCAGATGTTTTATACTGTGAAGCGGTTTTTTTAGATAAGGATAAGGAACAGGCTAAAAAAGTTTGTCATTTAACCTCAAAACAAACTGGAGAGATAGCTAAATTAGGAAATGTAAAAAAACTTATTATCTTTCATATATCTAGAAGATACGGAAAAAATTATGAAAAAGTTTTAAAAGAGGTAAGGGAAATATTTCCTGAAACTTATTAACCTAGAAGTGAGTTTATATTAAATCCAGGAATATTTGGAAGTCCTACAGCTTCAGATAATTTTTCTCCCATAACTTCTTTACTTTTCTTCTGTGCTTGATTAACACCAGCTATAAGTAGTTCTTTTAACAGATCATATCCTTCCTCATCTAACAGAGATTTATCTATTTTTATATCTACAACTTCCCCTAAACCGTTAGTTATCACTTTAACCATTCCACCGCCAACTTCAGTTTCTATTTTTTCATTTTTCATTTCTTCTTTTACCTTCTCTATATTTTCCTGCATTGTTTTTATCTGTTTCATCATATCACCAAGATTTCCAAACATTACCAATTCCTCCAAAATCTTATTTTAAGGTTATAAATTTAACTATAAATTATTAAAAATTGTAAAACAATACAAAATTTATTTTTCAACTTTGCTCTATAAAACAAAAATTTTCAAGAGATAAATTCCTAGAATTATTATTAACATATATATCTTCTGTATCTCAAAAAGCTCCCAGTTAATCTTAATTTCCATATTCATAGTAAAGCCTCTCTACCTGTTAACTCATATTTTAAACCTAAAATATCTTCTATTAACTCAATATCCTTTCTGGTTATTCTTGCCTCTTTGTCTGCTCTAGTTAATAAAAATGGATAATTTCCAACTGCATAATAACTTAAAACATCAAGTATATACTCTGGAGAGTAGTTTTCTGTAAATTCTGGATTTTCGTAAAGCTCTATCAGTAAAATATCTTTTCTATCTTTAAGTTTTCCATAAAAGTAATCAATTATTATATCCTTTAGCTCTATTCCTATTTCCTTTTCTAAAATTTCAAATCTTTCTGAAAACTCCCATTTTTTTTCTTCCAAATTTATTTGTCTCTTTATTGAATATCCTGAATTTTGAATATAAGAAGAAAATATCTTTATATCAGGTATTGAGCTATTAAATATTTCAGTTAAAGAGGATGTTTTAGCAACACCTATAACTAAAGGGTTCCAATCTAAACCTTTAAAAAGTTTATGTAAAAGTAATATATACTCAAAAAATGCAATCTTAGATAAGACTGCCTCTAAAATATCTTTTCTATCCCCTTTCAATCTACCAAATTTTGATATTAATCTATCCTTTACTTCTCTATGAAAATCTTTATTAAAACTTAATGGCTCTCTATTATTTAGATTTTTCTTTAAAGTGTTAATAAATGACAAGGCAGTATCTATCAGTTCTCCTTCAAATTCCTCTGATATAAACCAGTTAGATTTTGGTAGAATAGTTATATATCTACTACTTAAAGTTCCGTCTAATATTAAAAGGTCTGGCTTTTCCTTCTCAGCAAGATTTATTAATGCTTTAAGTTCAGCTAAAAACATAAGATTTCTGAAATATGTATCTGTGAAATTGCTACTTTTTATAACTGATATATTAATATCTCCAATAAATTCATCTATAAATTTACCTTTTCCATTCTCCTCTATATATAGATTTGCAAATCCTGACACTGCATATAAGTAAAAACCTAGATAATATTTCTTATTAAATGAGCCGTCCTCTGCTACTGCAGGAATATATTTGGGTGATGGTTGATAGGAATACCATCTTTTATTAACTTCGTTAAAATCTATATCTTTCTCTAATCTATTTTTAATCGTTGAAATTTCCTCTTTTAAATTTTGGGCTTTAGCTAAAAGTTCAACTCTCATGGTTTATATACCAAATAAATTTTTTATAGGATTATAAACTAATTTAAAAAGATTTTTGTAAAAACTTTTAGTAAAGTTTGGGGTCAAATAATGTCTAAAAAGGAAATTTTTGTTAATTTATTTCTTCTTTTAAAAGATTTTCTATATTGATATTTATATCATCAATGATATTGATAGTATCATTCCAGTCTGTTATAAACCATCTTTTGCCTTTTTCTGCTACCATTACCTTTTTATCATCTGTGGTATACCAAATAACTTTTTTAACTCCTGCGTTTAATAAATCTTGAGTTTTTTCCTTCATATATGAAAGCATATCTCCATATTTTCTAAGGTCTGCCTTTGTATCTATTTCTATTACTACCTCTGGAGGTGTTTTTGCGTATTTGTTATTTAAACCTTCCCTGAGTAGTTTTTCCTTATCAAATATTGCTATATCTAAACTTCTCCATGTCCTCGGAG
>JALSPY010000287.1 GCA_026985705.1 Hydrogenothermaceae bacterium
GTTAAAAGTTGGAAGATTAAAAAGTGGTGATCCTTATGTATTTGGTAGAGGAGGGGAGGAGGCATTATATTTGTTAGACAAAGGTATAGAAGTTGAAGTTATACCGGGGGTATCTTCTGGAATAACAGTTCCTTTATATGCAGGAATTCCTGTTGTTATGAGAGGTTATGCTACAGGTTTTTCAATTGTTTCAGCTCACCTTCAAGGAAATAGATTTAATAAAGATTGGATACATCTTTTAAAAATTAAAAAACATACTGTTGTTGTTTTAATGGGATTAAGTAGAGTTTCAGAAATTTTAAATGAAGCTAAAAGACAGGATATAGATTTAGAAATTCCTATTGCAATAATAAGCAATGGCTCAAGAAGAAATCAAAAGGTGTTAATCGGAAAATTAAAGGATATTATTCATTTATCAAAAGAAGCAGAAAAACCAGCAGTTATAGTTTTCGGTGAAGTTGTAAATCTACACTATAAATTACCAAATCTAAAAACAGAAAATTTAAAAATCTTTAAAGGAGAAGTGGAATTATGGAAAAGTTAATAAAAATATCCCAAGATAGAAATAAACGGATAAATAAAATAGAGAAATTAAAACAGGAGCATACTCCTAAGGAAGCTTGGGAAAAGCTTGAATACTATGCAGAAAAAGGTTTTTCGTCTATTCCAGAGCATGATTTAAACTTTTTCTTTAAATGTTTTGGAGTATTTTACAGACCTGCAACTCCTGAGAGATTTATGATAAGAGTTAGAATTCCCGGTGGAAGGTTAAACTACGAGCAGGCTAAAAAGCTTGGAGAGGTTGCAAAAAAATATGGAAATGACTACATAGACCTCACAACTAGAATGCAGGTAGAGTTAAGATTTATAAGAATAGAAGATTTACCAACCGTTTTAAAGGAGCTTGAAAGTGTAGGAATTACAACTTTTCAGACAGGAGTTGATAACTTTAGAAATATAGTTCAGGACCCATTAGATGGCGTAGCATTTGATAATGTAATTGAGACTTGGGATATACTCCAAAAAATCCAAGCTGTTTTCTTAAAAAAGGAAGAGTGGATTTGTAAACTCCCAAGAAAGTTTAACATAGGGATATCAGGCTCTTACTCCAATAGATGTAATATTTACGGACATGATGCTTGTTTTGTATTAGCAGAAAAAGATGGAGAGTTTGGTTTCAATGTATATCTTGGTGGAAAGGTAGGAGCTACTGCTAAACCAACTAATGTTTTTCTAAAAGAAGAGGAAGTTCCTATCTTCTTTGAAGCTTTAGCAAAGATTTTTAAAAAGTATGGTTTTAAAGATAGTAGAAATAAAAACAGACTGAAATATATGATTGATGCAGTTGGAATGGAAGAGATTATAAATGCTGTAAAGAACGAGGCAGAAAGAGATTTCCAAACTGCAGGAAGAACATTAACAGAGATAGAAGGTGGAGAGAGAATTGGAAAAATAAAACTGAAGGATGGTAGTTATGCAACTCATATGGTTGTCCCCTCTG
>JALSPY010000288.1 GCA_026985705.1 Hydrogenothermaceae bacterium
GTTTATTCTAAATCTAATCAGAATTACATAGAGAGCTTTAGTCTTTGCTAGATGAAACTCCCTATTTACTTGTTAACTAAATAATAAACCCTAATTTCTAATTTAAACCTTAAAAATAATTTTTAAACTGTAAAGCTAAAATAAAAAAGTGAATTTAAGTAAAAAAACCTTCCAAAGAAACGGCCTTAATATTCTCAATTCCTATATACTTTAATCTGCTAAATGTTGTCTCTATTTTTTTCTTGAGTTTTTTCAAAAAAAATTTTTCTATGCTTATTATGAATTTTTACCTTATTTATTGCCTCTAACTCTTCAATATTCATATATTCATTTTACTCTGCTTATAATATGAATAAATATCTAAAATAATCCAGAAATAAATATCTAAAATAATCCAGATAAATACAATTTTACTAAAGTTATTCTGTTAATATACAATAATTTAATAAAAATCATTCGGAGGAAATTTAGTTGTATAAAGTCCTTATAACTGACCATATTTCAGATGTTGGAATAAATATCCTAAATAGTGATGAAAATATAGAGGTTGATTATCAACCGGAAATAAAATGGGAAGAACTTTTAAAAATAATAAAAGATTATGACGCTATAATAACAAGAAGTAGAACACCGGTAAATAAAGAGCTTTTAGATAGAGCTGAAAAACTGAAAGTAGTTGGTAGAGCTGGTGTTGGAGTTGATAATGTAGATTTAGAAGAAGCATCTAGAAGGGGAATTCTTGTTGTAAATGCTCCCGGTGCAAACACAATAGCAGCAGCAGAACTCACTATGTCCCATATGTATACAATTCTAAGAAAATTACATCTAGCCCATGAAGATATGTTAAAGGGAAACTGGAATAGAAAAAAATTTATGGGAGAGGAGTTAGACGGTAAAACTGTTGGAATAGTTGGACTTGGAAATGTGGGCTCACAGGTCGCAATAAGATGTAAAGCTTCCGGTGCAAAAGTTATAGCATACGACCCATATATTCCAAGGGAAAAGGGGGACAGACTTGGAGTTGAGTTAGTAGATACATTAGAGGAATTAATTAAAAGGTCAGACATTATCACTTTACACTGTCCATTAACGGAAGAAACTAAAGGAATGATTGGTGCTAAAGAGTTTGAACTCATGAAAGATGGAGTTTATTTTGTTAACTGTGCCAGAGGTGGTATAGTTGATGAAGATGCTATGTATGAGTATATGAAAAAGGGAAAGTTTGCAGGTATTGGTTTAGACGTTTTTGGGAAAGAGCCTCCTGATGATAGGATAAGAAGAATTTTTGAGTTTCCAAATATAAGTCTATCTCCACATATAGGGGCTAACACTTATGAATCCCAAGAAAAAGTCGCAAAGAAGATAGCAGAACAGGTTTTAGCAGCTCTAAAAGGTGAATTTGTAGAGGCGGCAGTTAATGCTCCATTTACAATCACAGAAGGATTTAAAAATATTTACGCTTACTTAGAGCTCTCTGAGAAGCTAGGAGCATTCCTATCCCAGTATGCAGGAGGAAACTTTAAAGAGATAACCGTAGAGGTTAGAGGTTCAATATCTGAGCATATAAAACCTATAGTTGCATACTTTTTAAAAGGATTTCTATCCCCAATTTTAGATAGACCTGTTAACATCATAAATGCCCCATTTTTAGCGAAGGAGAGAGGAATAGAAGTTATAGAAACTATTAGAGAAGAAGGATTAAACTTTAAAGAGTTTATAATGATTACTGCAAAAGATAAAGATAGAGAATATATAGTTGGTGGAACTGCTTTATATGGAAAAATTCCTAAAATAATGTATATAGACAAATACTGGATAGATATTGACCCAGAGGGAGTAATACTTATGTTAAGAAACAGAGATGTTCCCGGTGTTATAGCAAAATTAGGAGATATATTAGCTAAAAATAATATAAATATAGCAGGTTTTAGGTTAGGAAGAATAAGAAAGGGAGATATTGCTTTGGGAGCTTTACAGTTAGACGATAGAGTAAATGAGGATATAATAAAGGATATTTTAAATATTCCTGAAATATTGGAAGCTAAAGAAATTATTTTATAAATTATTTCATTTTTTTCTTTTTTCTTTAAGTTTTACTGAATATACTAATTTTGGAGGGTATAAAATAAATGGCAAAAGTAAAATGTTTAAAATGTAAAGAGTGTGGTAGAGAGTATCCAATAGAGCCTATACATGTATGTGAATTTTGTTTTGGACCTTTAGAGATAGAATATGATTATGATTACATAAAAGAAAATATATCCAAAGAAAAAATTGAAAATGGACCAGCCAGTCTGTGGAGATATATAGATTTATTACCTGTAGACAATCCAACTGTTGGTTTAACATCAGGTTTTACACCATTAAAGAAAGCAGAAAATTTAGGTAAACTGTTAGGTCTAAAGAATTTATATATAAAAGATGATAGTGTTAATCATCCAACACTTTCATTTAAAGACAGAGTTGTAGCTGTAGCTCTATCTAAAGCTAAAGAATTTGGATTTGATACTGCCGCTTGTGCCTCAACAGGAAACTTAGCTAACTCTGTCTCTGCAAACGCTGCATCATCAAATATGAAATGTTATGTTTTCATCCCTGCAAATTTGGAAACAAACAAAATCATAGGCTCTCTAGTATTTAACCCAACTGTTGTTGCTGTTGAAGGGAACTATGATGATGTGAATAGACTTTCATCTGAAATTGCCAATGAGTTTGGTTGGGCATTCGTTAATATAAATGTTAGACCTTTCTACTCTGAAGGTTCAAAAACTTTAGCTTTTGAGGTAGCCGAACAGTTAGGTTGGAAGGCACCAGATGCAGTTGTTGCTCCTTTAGCTTCAGGCTCCCTATACACTAAAATATGGAAAGGATTTAATGAGCTAAATACCGTTGGTTTAATAAACGATAATCCTCCTAGAATGTATGGAGCCCAGGCTGAAGGTTGTAGCCCAATATATAAAGCTTACAAGGAAGGTAGAGACTGGATTATTCCAGAAAAACCAAACACAATAGCTAAATCCATAGCTATAGGAAATCCAGCTGATGGACCTTATGCTGTAAAAGTTGCAAAAGAAAGTAATGGAGTTATAGAGATAGCTACAGATGAAGAGATTTTAGAGGGAATTAAACTTTTAGCTAAAACGGAAGGTATATTTACCGAAACTGCAGGTGGAACAACAATAGCAGTTTTAAAGAAACTTGCAGAACAGAATGTATTTGACCCAGATGAAACAGTTGTTGTATACATTACCGGCAATGGTTATAAAACTATGGAAGTTTTAGAAGGACAACTACAAAAACCAATCCATATAAAACCATCACTCAAAGAGTTTAAAGAAAAAGTTATAAATCAACCTGTGAAAAAATAAATTTAAGGAGGTATATAAATAATGGCTATTACAGTTAGAATACCAACTGCTCTAAGAAGACTTACCCAAGGACAAGGGGAAATACAGATAGAAGCATCTTCAATAGGTGAGTTAATAGAAAAGTTAGAAGAAGAGTTTCCGGGGATAAAGGAAAGATTAGTTGAGCCTAACGGTGAAATAAGAAAGTTTGTTAATTTCTTTGTAAATGACGAAGATATAAGATTTTTAAATGGAAAGGATACACAATTAAAAGATGGAGATGTCGTGTCTATAATACCTGCTATAGCTGGAGGCTCCTTCTAGAGAGCTTTCAGCAATACTCAAAAAATAATGATAGAAAAAATAAAAGCTTATTCAGATTTAATTAAACTTTCCCATACAATTTTTGCATTGCCATTTGTTTTATCCGCAGCTCTGATAGTAGAGAGAGGTTTACCATCTTTAGATAAACTTATTTGGATTTTAATTGCAGTTATATCAGGAAGAACTGCAGGAATGGCGTTCAACAGATTTTTTGATTTACCTTTTGATAAACTGAACCCAAGGGCTAAAAACTGGGCATCTGTAAAAGGTTTAGTGAAACCTTTTGAAATATTAATACTAGCAATAGTATCTTCAGTAATTCTCATAATTTCAGCATATCAATTAAATAAACTTGCATTTTATTTATCACCTGTAGCTTTATTTTTACTTATCTTATATCCGTTGGGAAAGAGATTTACTAATTTTGTTCATCTTTTATTAGGAGCTGTTTACTTTATAATACCTATAGCTGTTGAGGTTGCATTAAAAGGGGAAATATCTCTATCTACAGTATTCCTAGGTTTAGGAATGGCTTTCTGGGTAGCTGGCTTTGATATATTTTATGCCTTACAGGATATTGAGTTTGATAGAAAGGTTGGTCTACACTCTATACCTGCGAAGTTCGGTATAAAAAAAGCGATTTTCTTTTCAAGAATATTCCACACACTAACATTTATATTTTTGATTTTAACAGGAATTTACGGAAGTCTAGGAATTGTATATTATATAGGATTAATTATATTAACAGTATTCTTAATATATGAACATAATTTAATAAAAGAAAATGATTTATCAAAGATTAACACAGCATTTTTTACAGTTAACGGTTTTATAAGCATTCTATATATGATTTTCGTAGCTTTAGATATTTTTATAAAAATTTAAAGAGACAATAGAAAGATGTATGAAAGAGATACAATTGTAGCAAACGCCACTCCACTTATCCCATCGGCGGTAGGAATAATCAGGATTAGTGGAGATAAAGCTCTAGAGATAGGAAAAAAAATATTTACACTTCCAAAGAATAGGGAAATTAAGCCTAGGTATGCTTACTTTGGAAAGATTACTGATTTAAATGGTGAAGTTATAGATGAGGGACTACTTATATACTTTAAAGCTCCACACAGTTTTACAGGAGAAGATGTTGTAGAGATATATCCACATGGTAGTGTTCCAGTCATAAGGAAGATAATATCAGAGTGTATAAATCTAGGTTGTAGGCTTGCTGAACCGGGAGAGTTTACAAAGAGAGCTTTTTTAAATGGAAAGATAGACTTAACACAGGCTGAAGCTATAGCCGAATTAATAAATGCAAAAACTGAAAAAGCATCTAAAGTTGCAGTTAACATTTTAGAAGGGAAGTTATCTAAAAAGATAAACAGATTAAAGGAGAAACTTTTAGAGTTAATCTCCTATATAGAAGCTGAGTTAAACTTTCCTGAGGATGTTGAGCCTATTCCAGATGATTTAATAAAACAAAATCTGAAAGAAGTTTTAGAAAGTATAGATGATTTATTAAAAACATATAAAAAAGGTGAATTACTAAGGGAAGGTATAAAGTTAGCCATCGTTGGGAGACCAAATGTTGGTAAGTCTTCACTTTTTAATGCTTTAGTTGGTTATGAGAGAGCCATAGTATCAGAGTTTAAGGGAACCACTAGGGATTTTATAGAAGAAACAGTTTCTATAGGAGGAATTCCTGTCAGATTACTTGATACTGCAGGTATTAGAGAAACTGAGGATAAAGTAGAAAAAATAGGTATAGAAAAGGCTAAGGAAAAGATAAGGGAAGCTGATATTATTATATTTGTTTTTGATATCTCTGAAGGTTTAACTAATGAAGACTTAAAAATCTATAGTGAAGTGAAAGATAAAAATCCCATAGTTGTTGGGAATAAGATAGATTTAATAAAAGACAGTAAAAAACTTGATATTTTTAAGAAAAAGTATTATTTTAAAGATATCATTTTTGTCAGTAGTAAAACCAATTTAAATCTAAATCTGTTAGAAGAGGAAATTTTCAAAAGACTAGGTTTAGTTGAAGAACAGGATAGGGAGGTTTACATAAACTTAAGACACTACAATCTTTTAAAAAGCTCTAAAGAAAAATTGGAATATATACTGGAAAATTTAGAAGAGTTGGTAGAGCATAAAGAGTTGCTTATGCTTGATATAAGAGAGGCTCAAAACTATCTAGAAGAAATAGTAGGAATAATAACAACAGAGGATATTCTTGGAAATATATTCCAAAATTTCTGTATTGGAAAGTAAACTCAAATTAATCTCAAATAAATAATCAAAGGAGGCTAGATTAAGCTATGGATACTCAAAAAGTTGAGGAAAATGTAAAAATGAATGGTGATAACTCTACAAACTGTAATGAAAAATCTCAAACTGAAAAATCTCAATCAGTTTCATCTAAACAGTCTAAAGATACAATCACATTAGATAAACTTAAAAAATTAACACTCTCTGAGCTTCAGCAGTTAGGGAAAAAAATTGGATTGCAGAGAACAACCGGATTAAAGAAACAGGAGTTAATCACAAGAATATTAGAAAAGAAAGCAACTGATGAAGGGCTAGATTTTATCAAGGGAGTTTTAGAGGTTTTACCTGAAGGTGGTTATGGATTTATAAGGTCTTTAGAAAATAACTACGCACCACATTCAACTGATATTTATGTTTCTCCAGCTCAAATAAAAAAATTTGGATTAAGGACTGGAGATTATATTATAGGTATTGCTAGACCACCTAGAGAAAATGAAAAGTATAGAGCTTTAGTAAAAATAGAGGCTGTAAATACTATTGAACCAGAAAACTCAAGAAGACGACCTATATTTGATAGACTTATACCATTCCACCCTACAGAAAGATTTAACTTAGAATATGACCCTTCAGATTTATCGACAAGAGTTGTAAGTCTAATCTCTCCTATTGGAAAGGGACAAAGGGGACTTATCGTAGCACCTCCTAAAGCTGGTAAAACCGTTTTAATTCAGAGATTAGCCAAAGCAATAATAAAAAATCATCCGGAGGTTCATCTAATAATTCTTCTCATAGATGAGAGACCTGAAGAAGTAACTGAAATGAGAAGAATTGTTGGAGAAGGGGCTGAAGTTGTAGCTTCAACCTTTGATGAGCCACCTGAGAGACATATGCATGTAGCAGAGCTTATAGTAGAAAGAGCTAAAAGACTTGTTGAGTTAGGACAGGATGTAGTTATCCTTTTAGATAGTATTACAAGATT
>JALSPY010000289.1 GCA_026985705.1 Hydrogenothermaceae bacterium
ACTGTTTAACAATTTGAGGCTCACCTATAACCATACTGTCTAAACTTGAAGCAACCATAAATATATGTCTAATAGAATTTAAACCTATGTATGAGTATGTATATTTCTTTAATTTTTCTAATGGTACCTGTGAGTAGCTTGATAAATCTCTATATAGCCTACTTAAAGCTTTATCAGGCTCAGGTGAAACCCCATAAAATTCAACTCTATTACAGGTAGATAAAAAAACGATTTCATTTATCTCTTCTATTTGATTTATCTTTTTTAAAAACTCCTCTGAAACTATAAGCTTTTCTCTTATTTCTACCTCGGCAGTTTTAAAATTTGCACCTAAAACGAAAATATCCATTCTTGCCCTTAATTTTCAATAATTTTCCTTGTTAATATAAGTGTGTTTTAAGTTTAAATCAATTTAGATAAAATTTAAATCCTTAGTTCTTATGTAAAAAGCAAACCTATAGAAATCTATATTCACAATTTTATCTTTATAAGAGACCAAGTTCTTCTTAATGTGTTTTGTCAGATAAAACAAATCAATAATTATTTAATTTAAAAGTTTTTCATTTGAAATATATTTATAAACTGCAGGTTGCAAATGATGGAAAGGATTTTGGTCTATAGCAAAAATCTCAACATTATCTAAATTTCCCAAATTCTTTATGAAAGATAAGACAGCATAATCTAATCCACAAACTACTATTTTCTTTTTACTCATACTCATTGGTGCTATAAATTTAGGGGACCAAGTACTATGTCCCCGGAACGATTAAACCGTAATTCCCAGCTTTTTTTCTATATAAAATATTTATTTCATTTGTTTCTAAGTTTCTGAATGGAAGAAAAAATGCTCCTGTTTCTTGAAGTATCATTAAAGCATCTTCTACAGATAGAGGTTTTTCTAAAGGCATAGGTTCTTGAACTATTACAGGTCTCTCCATACTTTCTTCTTTTACTTCAGCGTATTTATTTTTTTCTTTCTCTAGTGCAATTCTTCTTCTTTCCTCTAATCTTCTTGATTTTAGTCTAACTAACTGTCTCTCTATCTCATCTATAACATAATCTATTGCAGTGTATAAATCATTACTTTCTTCCCAAGCATGTAAAACTCCACCTATAGAAGCTAAATTTATATGCATATCTACTCTATTTCTATGTCCATGTTTTTCAAAAGAGTAAGTTATTTTTATATATACACTATCCTCTGAAGGATTTATTTCCTTAAAGTAATTTTTTAGTCTCTCTATTTTTGTTTCAGCATAACTTTTAATGTAATCTGTTAAATCAATATTTTTTCCAATGTGCTCAATCTTCATAAGTTATCTCCTCCTCGCTTAATTTTTACTCATTTTTATACCAAAAAAATATTTTAACATTTTACTTTAAATTTAAACTTCTATTGTAATAAAACAGTTTTTCCTATACTTAACCTCTATGTTAATTTCTCCTTGCATCATTATACTGCCCATTCTGATAACCTTTATAAAATTTTTTATAATATTTCCACTATCTATGTAATGTTTTGTAGTGAATTGAAATAAAATAACATATCTCCTCTAAAATTAATTTAGGATTTCTTAAATTAATATTTATATTCCTTATCCGTAATCAAATAGAGGAAAAGATTTTGAAACAGATAAAGAGAAACTTCATAAAATATTTTTAAATCTATGAATTGGTATTAAGCTTTGTAGGGGAAAATCATATTAAACCCGAAAAAACAAAAATTAAAGATAAATATTTTCTTAAACTTTTTATATCTTTGCTATCTCCTTTTGTTTCCCTCCTTAAACTCGCTAATTTATCTCTTAAAAACAAATGTAATCCCTCATTCCTATTTGTCTTCCCAAATTTTTTTACATTATGTCTACTAATCTCTAAAAACTCATTCACTTTATATCCATCACTTTCTTACATTGAACTATATTTTATTTAGTAGATTTTAAAAAAGTTCCTTCGTCTCTATATTAATGCAAATATTAGATAAGCTAGTCAAAAACAGAGAAAATAAAAGAGGCAGGCCTCCCAAATATCGGAAAAGCCTTATATACTTCTCATTAGCAGTAAAAATAATATTCAAACTATCATGGAGAAACCTGGAATACAATTTGAATTTCATCCTAAAAGATGAAAAAATCCCTGACCATACAACACTGTTTTACAGGGCAAACCGCATAGATAAAGAATTTTTAGAAAAATGTATTAAACATATAGCAGTTCAGATAATAGCAAAAGTAGGAAAGATAAACAAAGCTATAGTAGATTGAACAGGATTTGGATATTACGATACATGTAGACTTGTATTAGAAAAAGGGATAAGACTAAAAGAAGTAAAAAGCCACGTAAAAACAGAAATTTTAGTAGCAACAAAAGGAAAGATAGTAATACCTATAGCAATAAAAGTCGGAAAGCCATATTCAGAAGAGAGAAAACTTTATAAGGAAATACTAAAAGAGATACGATTAGAGGAGGGAAGTTACATAATAGGAGATAGGTTATATGGAATTAATAATCAGCTTGCTAAGCTTTTAATAGATAAGTATAAATTAATTCCAGTAATACCAGTAAAAGATGGTATAAGAGATAGCATAAAAAATCCATACAGGAAAAAACAAAAAGAGATATAAGAGAGAAATAGAGATATATACAGACAGAGGTACAAAATAGAGCAGTTTATAGGTAAAGTAAAAAACGCCTAAGGTGACAGAGACAACACCAAATTTTATGATTTAATCTGTATATTTGTTTTGATGAAATTTCTTCTATATAACATAGCCTTGTTGATAGCTATCTTTATTTTTCTCTCTAGTTTTTTAAACACACTAATATACTAATAACTTTCCTTGAAAGCTAGAAAAGTATTGATTACAATATAAACTTGCTTTTAAAAAATTTTTATTAATTTTTATGAACAAAAGGAGGTAAAGAATTGAAAAAAGGAATACATCCAGAGTTAAAAATGACTACTTTTATATGTGGTTGTGGGAATAAATTTGAAATCCTATCTACAAAAGGTGGAACAGTTTATTTAGAGGTATGTAATGAATGTCATCCATATTACACAGGTAAATTGAAAGCTAAACCTTTCTTCTTAGAAATAAAAGGAGAAATAAATAAAACAGTTGAGAAATAATGTTAAACGAACATTTATTAAAAAAACTAGATAAGTTAGAAGAAAAATTAAAGGTTTTAGAGAGCTCTCTCTCTAACCCTGAAATATTAAAAGACCAGAAAAAATTACAAAAAGTTGCAAAGGAGCATAAGGAAACTGA
This sequence comes from Hydrogenothermaceae bacterium, assembly GCA_026985705.1. GTDB lineage: Bacteria > Aquificota > Aquificia > Aquificales > Hydrogenothermaceae > QNZC01. Next base: position 3,270 of record JALSPY010000289.1, read on the forward strand.
AAAATTAGTTAAGCTTTACAATGAGTATAAAAAAACCCTGAAAGAGATAGATGAAACTAAAAGTTTATTAAACTCCCCTGATGAAGAAATTAAACTTCTTGCTGAAGAAGAGCTAGAAGAGTTAAAAAAGAAAAAAGAAGAGTTAGAAAAAGAAATACAGCTAGAGCTTTTACCTAAAGACCCTAACGATGAAAAAAATGTTATTTTAGAGATTAGACAGGGAGCTGGTGGTGAAGAAGCAGCTCTATTTGCAGGGGAGCTTTTCAGAATGTATCAAAGATATGCAGAAAAAAAAGGTTGGAAAACAGATATATTGAGCATTCATCCTACAGACAGAGGTGGCATAAAGGAAGTTATAGCTTTAATAAAAGGATATGGAGCATACTCTAGACTTAAGTTTGAAAGCGGTGTCCATAGGGTTCAAAGGGTCCCAGAAACGGAAAGCTCAGGTCGTATTCATACATCTACAGCAACGGTAGCAGTATTACCTGAAGCTGAAGAGGTTGATGTTGAGATAAAACCTGAGGATATAAGAGTGGAAACATTTAGAGCTTCAGGTGCAGGTGGTCAGCATGTAAACACAACTGACAGTGCTGTAAGAATTACACATATACCTACAGGTATAGTCGTTAGTTGTCAAGATGAAAGGTCTCAGATACAGAACAGGGCTAAGGCAATGCAGATTTTAAGAGCTAGATTAAAGGATTATTACGATAGAATGGAAAGGGAAAAGATAGAGAAGGAAAGAAGGGCACAGGTTGGAACTGGTGATAGAAGCGAAAAGATAAGAACCTATAACTTTCCACAAACTAGAGTAACAGACCATAGGATAGGTTATACATCTCATAGATTACATGAAATATTAGATGGTGATTTAGACGAGATTATAGATAGATTGATAGCTGAAGAACAGGAGAAAAAACTTTTAGCTTTATCAAATGATAATAATTAAACGCGCCCGTAGCTCAATTGGATAGAGCACGTGACTACGGATCACGGGGTTGGGGGTTCAAGTCCCTCCGGGCGCGCTAAATCTAAAATTTATGAAAATCTATTAAGTAAGGTTTTAGTATGTATAAACTCTCTCACTACGATTATGATTTACCTAAAGAGCTTATAGCCAAATATCCAGTTGAACCTAGAGATAGCTGTAAGTTAATGGTATTAAATAGAAAAGATAGGAGTATAGAGCATAGGATTTTTAGGGATATAGGAGAATATTTTAAGGAAGGAGATTTGCTTGTTTTAAATGATACAAAAGTTATTCCTGCCAGACTGTTCGGTAAAAAAGAAACAGGAACGAGAGTTGAGATTTTATTGTTAAATCCTATAACTGATAATATCTGGGAAGCATTAGGAAGAAATATAAGAAGGGTAAAATTAGGGCAGAAGATTATATTCGGTGAAGATTTTTACTGTGAGCTTTTAGAAAAATATCAAGATGGAAAAATTAAGATAAGACTTCATTCAACAGAAAGTATAAAAAAAGCTATATATAAATATGGACATATTCCATTACCACCTTATATAGGAAGGGAAGACGAAAAAAAAGATAGAGAACTTTATCAAACTGTTTTTGCAAAAAAAGAAGGTGCAGTTGCCTCACCAACAGCAGGTTTACACTTTACAAAAAGATTATTAGAAGAGTTAAAAAGTAAAGGAATAAACATAGCTTTCATAACTTTACATGTAGGCATAGGAACTTTTAAGCCTATAAAAACTGAAGATATAACAAAACATAAAATGCACGAGGAATACTATCAAATTCCAGATGAAACTTTAAAATTGATAGATGAAACAAAAAGAAAAAATAGAAAAGTCATAGCTGTAGGAACAACTGTTGTCAGGGCTTTAGAAACATATGGGAAAAGTAATAAATCTGAAGGTTTTAGCAATATTTATATATATCCACCTTTTAACTTTAAGATAGTTGATGCTTTAATAACAAACTTTCATTTACCTAAATCAACACTACTACTTCTAGTATCAGCTTTTGCAGGTAGAGATTTTATAATGGAAGCATACAAAGAAGCCATAAAAAGAAGATATAGATTTTTCTCTTATGGAGATGCAATGTTAATATTATAATTCTCTATTATATCTTTATTTATTGCGATAGGAATAATTTTTTATTGGTATGGTTTATCAATGTTTGCACTAATATGTAGAGTTTTACTAACACCTATAGATTTTATTCTAATATCAATTTCAATTCTATCTGAAGGAAAACTGATTAACAGGAATAAATCATTATGTCCTTATGAGCTTTTTTAATTTATAATTCTTCTAAATATAATTAAAAGGAGGGAATAAATTGAAAAAGAATATATTTATACCTTCTTTAATAGGAGCAGTAATATTATCAGCTTGTACAACAAAAGAAGATAATGTTAAAGTTAATCCTGTAGATGAAAAAAAGATTGTTGAAATAGGGGAGGAAACTTCTAAAAAACTATTAAAAACATTAAAAGGCGAATTAGTTAATGCTATGAAAGATAGTCCTCAAAAGGCTATAAATGTATGCTCTCAAAAGGCTATTCCTCTAACTAAAAAGGTGGAAGAAGAAGTAGACCACGGTATAAAAATAAAGAGAACATCTTTCAAATATAGAAATCCTGCAAATGCACCAGATAGCAATGAAAAGAAAGCCTTGAAATATTTTGAAGAAAGTTTAAAGGAAACAGGAAAACTTCCTAAATACTATATTCAAAAAGTAAAAGAGGAAGATGGAAAAGTTTATTACAGATACTATAAACCTTTAAAAGTTGCTCCTGTTTGTTTGACTTGCCATGGAGAAAAGAAGTATATGGATGAAACAGTTTATCAAAAAATAAAAACAATTTATCCTAATGACAAAGCTACAGGGTACAAAGTTGGAGATTTTAGAGGTGTAATAAGAATTTCAATTCCATTAGAAGCTCTGAAATAACTTTTTAAATTATGTTAAAATATTGCTTTGCTATTAAGACAAAGGAGGGAATACAAAGTATGTATGCAATTGTAGAAACTGGTGGAAAACAGTATAAAGTAGAACCGGGAACTAAAATAAAAGTAGAGAAGTTAAATGTTAAAGAAGGAGAGCAGGTAGAATTAAAAACTTTATTAATAAGAGATGATAATGGAGAAATTAAAACTGAAGGGAAAACAATTGCTGAAGTAAAGGAGCACGGTAAACATAAAAAAGTTATAGTTTTTAAATTTAAAAGGAAGAAGAACTATAAGAGATGGAGAGGACATAGACAACAGTATACATTAATAGAGATTAAAGAAATCAAAGCATAAATAGGAGGTGTTTTAAGGATGGCTACGAAAAAAAGTGGTGGTTCTGCAAAAAACGGAAGAGATAGTATTAGTAAAAGACTAGGAGTAAAAAGATACGACGGACAGGTTGTAAAAGCTGGAAATATATTAGTTAGACAAAGAGGAACTAAAATATATCCCGGTAAAAATGTAGGAATGGGAAAAGATTACACGCTCTTTGCTTTGATTGATGGTAAAGTAAAATTTGAAAGAGCTAA
>JALSPY010000290.1 GCA_026985705.1 Hydrogenothermaceae bacterium
ATTGTAGCTGCACCTTCGTGAACTTCTCCTATCTTGTAAGTTTTACCTGTGTAGAATAGAATTCTCTCTGTTGTTGTTGTTTTCCCTGCATCTATATGAGCAACAATACCTATATTTCTTAATTTTTCGATTGGCACCTGTCTTGCCATTATTATTCCTCCAATATTCTCTTTTTAGAAATTCTGATTTTGATTTTTAATTGACATATTAGATTTTTATATTATTACCATCTATAATGAGCAAATGCTTTATTTGCTTCAGCCATTCTGTGAGTATCCTCTTTCTTTTTAACAGCAGCCCCTCTATTGTTATAAGCATCGTATAACTCATTTGTTAATTTCTCTATCATTGTGTAGTTCCCTCTACCACTTCTGTTCCTTGCAGCTTCAACAAGCCATCTTAAAGCTAAAGATATTTGTCTTCTTGGTGGAACCTCTATTGGTATTTGATATGTTGAACCACCAACTCTTCTAGGTCTAACTTCTAATTGAGGTTTTATATTTTCAATTGCCTTATGTAAAGCTGTTAATGGGTCTTCTCCAGTTTTTTCTGCTAAATTTTTCATTGCTGTATAAACTATTTTTTCTGCTTTTGATTTTTTCCCATCAACCATAACTTTATTGATTAATTTGTGAACTAAAACATCTTTATAAATTGGGTCTGGTGGTATTTCTCTTGGTTGAACCGGTCCTTTTCTTGGCATTTTCCTTACCTCTTAATTATTTTTTCTTTTTTTCATCTTTAGGTTTTTTAGTTCCATACTTAGAACGGGATTGTCTTCTTCCTTCAACACCTGCTGCGTCTAAAGCACCTCTGATTATCTTATATCTAACACCAGGTAAGTCTTTAACCCTACCTCCTCTAACTAAAACGATTGAGTGTTCCTGTAAGTTGTGTCCTATACCCGGTATATAACAAGTCACCTCATAACCGTTAGATAATCTAACCCTTGCAACTTTCCTTAAAGCTGAGTTTGGTTTCTTAGGAGTTGTTGTATAAACTCTTACACAAACTCCTCTCTTCTGAGGGTTTCCTTCCAACGCAGGAGCTTTAGATTTCTTTTTTATCTTTTCCCTTCCTTTCCTAATTAGCTGGTTAATCGTTGGCACAATAATACCTCCCTAAATTACAAATTGCAAAACAAAATTATAATAAAGCTATAAAACTTAGTCAAATAAACTTAAATATTACCTAAGTAAAAATTCTTTTTATTCCTTATTTAAAAGTTAGATAGCTAAACTATAAAATTTTAACAGGATTTTTATCTAAATGCTAATGGAAAAATATTTTAACTCTCTAGGAGAAAATTTACTATCAATAATTAAACTTCTTTTATTGATTTATAATAAATTGTTAAAATTTTTATATATTGGTGTAAAGGAGGTTTTTATGGAATATGTATATTTTGAAGGAAAAATAGTTCCTGAAGATGAAGCAAAAATAAGTGTCAAAACTAACTCACTTCACTATGGAACGGCAATATTTGAAGGAATAAGGGCTTACTACGATAAAGATACGGATAAAATGTATGGACTATTTTTTAAAGAGCATTATCAGAGACTATTTCAAAATATGAAAGTATTAAATATGGAAATTGAAGAAAGTATAGATGAGCTTATAGAGATAACTAAAGAGCTTGTAAGAAAAAACAATATAAAAAGTGATATTTATATAAGACCGTTAGTTTACTTTTCAGATTTAAAGATAAGCCCAAAACTTATAGGATACACTGCTAAAATTACTATCTATACATATCCGTTAGGAGATTACATAGATATTAATAACGGTATAAAAGCTAAAGTTTCATCTTGGAGAAGATTAAACGATAACAGTATTCCTCCTAGATTAAAGGTCGCAGGTGCTTATGTTAACAGTGCATTTGCTAAAACAGAGGCTCTTTTAAACGGTGCAGATGAGGCAATTGTTTTAAATGAAAAGGGTTTTGTTTCTGAAGGTTCAGCAGAAAATCTCTTTATTGTTAGAAATGGAAAGTTAATAACTCCACCTGTTTCTGATGATATTTTGGAGGGAATAACAAGAAATGCAGTAAAAACAATAGCTGAAGATTTAGGATATGAGGTTGAGGAAAGACATATTGCTAGAACAGAGCTTTATGTAGCTGATGAAGTTTTCTTCTGTGGAACAGGAGCTCAAATATCACCTGTTGTTGAGATAGACCACGTTAAGATTGGAGATGGAAAACCGGGAGATATAACAAAGAAAATACAAGAAGTTTACTTTAATGCTGTAAGGGGAAAAATTCCAAAGTATAGACATTGGATAATAGAGATATAACATCATGGAACTTTCTAAAAGAGTTTATAGAGAGTTAAAGAGGGAGTTTAAAAATATAAAAAAGGAAAGTATAGTTTTAGAGGATTATCTGATAAAAGATAGCTACATTAATTTAAATAATAACAAACTTAAAGCTTTTCCCCTTTCCCTTGGTTTTAGAGAAACTAAAAAGATTTCAGGGAAAATTATAACTATTCCATCTCTCAATGGGGATATTCTTTTAGATTTAGACAGGTTAAAAGGAAAAATTTTATATATTAAAGAGATAAACAAACATATATATTTTAAATACCTGTTTCTAATAAAGCCCCTTGCTGTAATAACAAACTCACACTTCGGAAGAAAAGTTTATTCATCTAATTTTCCAATTTTAAGTATTTATAGTTTTTTAAATAATGTTAGTTCTATTGAAATTAATCTAAATATAGAGAAAAAGAGATATAAATCACAAAGCCTATTCATAGATTTTGGTATAGGTGGAAATGTAATAATTGTGTTATTTCCATTTGATAGTCGTTTTCAGAAATACGAAAATTTAGATTTTTATGGAAGTTTTAAGCTTTTTTACTATCTTCTTAAGAGATTTAAAAATTTTAACTCAAACATTTATAGACTTAGATTTTTAGCAATTGATTTTAAATACACAAATTATTTTCCTCTGTATGAGCATATAAAAAAATTAGGAAATGTGATAGCTATCTATAATATGGAAAATAGCGGATTAGGAAATGAGAAGCTTATCACTAAAACTTATAAGTATATAATAGACAAAATTCATTATAACAAAATACTGAATATTTTTAAGAAAAATAAAAAAAATATAACTCCTGCTAAATCAGAGGAGTTTGTAAAATTTCCAGTTGATAAACCTATAATATGGTTTAATTCACAACCAAATATGAATTTATACAAGCTTGATAAAAATTTTTTAACGGATAGATTTATTTTAGAGGTATCACAGGATATATTTGAAATAATAAAAAATTCTTATGAAGAGATAGGATTAGATGTTTAAATTAAACTATTCAGTTTTAGTAAGAGTTTTTATTGTATTAGGAATAGCTATAGCAATATACTTTGGAAATATAGAGTATGGAAATACACTTATATTAATGTCTTTAGTTTATTTATTTCTCTACTTTATCATCTTTGATTATGAAGAAAAAAATTGGCTTAAGTATATATTTTTAATAATTGATATGCTTTTTATAACATTAATGATATATCTTACAGGTTTTTCATATTTATCTGTTTTTATAATACCAATAATTTCAGATTTTATAAATGATAAAATGGAAATAATACTTTTCTCTTTAGCTTCACTTATACCAATAGGAATGTCTCTATATATATCAAATTTTACAGATTTTCTATTTATTCCATTAATACTAGGTGGTATATCAGGAGCTTTAAAATTAAAGGTTCTACTAAATAAAAAGGAAAAAGAAATAAAAAAGTTAAAAGAGGATGCAGAAGAGATATACATTCAAAATATAAAGCTACAAGATAAGTTAGAGGAAAATAGAAAAATTTTAGAAACTATACAAGTTTTGAAAAGTTTACAGAAAGGGGAAATATCTTTAAAACAGTTTATCTACATTCTTAAAGAGATAATTGAAGCTGATGATATAGTGTTTTTTGATTATATAAATGCAAAGTGTATAAGCACAGATAGAAGTAAGTGTGATAAATCTGTTCTTAAGTATATAAAGGAGAATCCTCAAGTTTTTACTAAAGGTATTATCAATGATAAATTTGATAGTGAGTATGTTGTTTCCGTTATTTTAGAAAAAGAAGAAAATATAATAGGTGTTTTGTTTATTGTTTTTAAATTTAAACCAAAAGATAACAAATTAGTTTACAAATTGATTATTGATTATTTTAAGATAATTTAAAAAAATCCTTCAGAATTTATAAATTTCCCTTTTTTTAATGTATACGTTTGATTTGTATTCTTATTTATTATCTCACTTCCTATAGTTATATAAAATCTAGCATCCTCTAAAATTGGCTTATTCTTTAAAAAATTAAAATCTGGAATAAGTTTAATCTCCCCTACAAATTTCATAATATTAAAAAACTCTAAAAAGTTTTTTAGAATTGTTCTCCTGCTATTTTTAAATTTCCCATCTTTATTTAAATTCCAAAAAATATGTAAATAAAAATCAATTACTTTTAAAGAAGTATAGAAGTATAAAATTAGAGCTTATTAGGCGAAAAAATAGTTATCAAACAGAAAAGATAGGAAGTTAACTTACTAAAATATAAAGACCTATATGGAAGTGGAAATTGTAAAAGCAATAGAAAAAACTATAAAGATAAAATAAAATGTAATTTTAATAAGATATAGGGGGAAATTTATTTGAAAAAATTTAATAAAATCTTTCTAATCTTATTTACCTTTATTGGGTTTAGTTATGGAGCTGATAAAGATACAGGAAAAGTTTCTTTTGGCTTCGTTCAAACTTCAGGAAACAGCGAAACAACAACATTAAAAGGAGCTTTATCATATACAAATAAAGGTGATATTTATCGGATATATATAGATGCATCAGGACTATATGGTTCCTCAAAAGGTAAAAAAAATGCAGAGGAAATAAAACTTAAAACTAGATTTGAGAGAAGATTTTTACCTATCTTTGTTTTTTGGGATATTAATTACCATAGAAATCCTTTTAAAGGTTATAGACAGTCTTTGGGGACAGGTCCGGGTATTGGAGTTTATATTTTGCACAACGACAAACTATATTTAACTGTAAGCTATTATATCTACAGAGTTATAAATAAACTTACAGGCAGATATACATCAGAAAAATTTATAAAAAATACAGAGAGATATTACCAACATCATATAGAAGAAAGATTTAAATGGAAGATATTACCTAATTTATCATTTAAAGAAAAACTTATATATAGGATAACATCAAGAACTAAAGAAGATTACTTTATAGATTTGTATACTGCAGTTGAAAGTAAAATTACAGATAGACTAAGTTTAGAAATATCTTATACTGTTAACTATCAAAACAGACCTGTTGGCAAAAAGATAAAGAGAACGGATACAATATTTATGACAGGTATTAAGTATTCATTTTAAGCGGTGAATTATGAAAATTTTAAATAAAAAAGATTTAAAAACATTTTTAAAATTTTTAGATTATTTAAATGAGGGAATTATAGTAGTTGATGAATTCCAAAATATTGTTTATACAAATAAGTATGCACGTGAAATATTAAAATTAGATAATCCAGAGGGAAAGCACTTTTCAGAAATTATAAAAAATAACTATTTTTACTCAATAATAGCCCATAACTATAAAGGGAATACTCAAGAAGAAATCATAATTGATGATAAAAAATTTTTAGTAAAGCTATACCATATAGATGACAAGAAGTTTATACATTTTACAGATATAACTCCGTATGAAATTTATAAACAGGCTAAAAAAGATTTTGTTTCTAATGTATCTCATGAATTAAAAACACCGATAGCAGTTTTAAAGGGAGTTATTGAAACTTTAGAAGCTGAAGAAGATAATGATAATAAAAGAAAATTCTTAAAGATGGCTTTAAAGAGAATTAATCAGATGAATAGTTTGGTAAATGATTTACTTATACTAGCTAGGCTAGAGGCTCAGGAGTATAAGGTCATAAAAACAGAAATTTATTTAAAAAGATTAGTTAATCATATTTTTGAAGATATTTCCTATATAGCTAAAGAAAAAAGTGTAAAACTTATAAATAATGTTCCTGATAATCTAAAAATATACGGAGATGAAAATAAATTAAGCATACTTTTAAAAAATTTAGTTGAAAATGCAGTTAAATATAATAAGGAAAAAGGTTTAGTTGAAGTAAATGGATATAAAGATAAAAAATATACTGTTATTGAAGTCAAAGACACTGGAATAGGCATTCCATCAAAATCTCTTCCTTTAATTTTTGAGAGATTTTACAGGGTTGATAAGTCTAGAAGTAGAAGTGTAGGAGGAACAGGTTTAGGTTTATCAATAGTCAAACATATTACAGAGGCACATAACGGAAAGATTGAAGTTGAAAGTAAGGTAAATAAGGGAACTAAATTTAAAATTTATATACCAGATTAGTAAAAATACATTATTTAATAGTATTAAGTATTAACTAGAAAAGATTTTAAACAGATTTTACACTTGTTTTATTAAATCCCTTTGATTATTATAAACAAAAAAAACAGTTATTCAGGGGGGTTGAATGTCAAAGATTGGTATAGATTTAAATAGATTTATACTAGAGGAAGAAGCTAAAAATCCAAATGCTACAGGCTCTTTAACTCAAGGATTGTTAGCAATAGAAAATGCAACGAAGATAATTGCCTCACATATAAGAATGGCTGGTTTAGTTGATATTTTAGGTAAGGCCGGAAAAACAAATATTCAGGGAGAGGAAGTCCAAAAACTTGATGAGTTTTCTAATGATGTTTTAATAGAACAGTTATCTGCAAGTG
>JALSPY010000291.1 GCA_026985705.1 Hydrogenothermaceae bacterium
AAGGTTATTTAACTGAATATCAAGCATATCTACTGTATAAAAATGGAAAATATGATGATGCTTTAGATAAATTAAATAGTATTACTCAACAGAATTTTAACTATATATCTGCATTGACTTTAAAGGGAATAGTTTTAGTTAAAGAGAAAAACCCGCAGTTTAAACAAGTTTTAGAAGAAGTGATAAATCTATCCCAGTATGACTACTTTAAACAGGTAGCTAAAAATTTAATAAAAATAAATTCCATACAAGAGGATAAAAGATGAGATATAACTTTCCAGATGAAAGAGGATATTTTGGAGATTTTGGAGGAAAATTTTTACCAGAGACCTTAATATCAGCTTTAGAGGAGCTTGAAAGGGAATACCTGAAAATCAAAAATGATGGAGATTTTCAAAGGGAGCTTATTTATTATTTACAAGAGTTTGCAGGAAGACCAACAATTCTCTATTATGCAAGAAGACTAACAGAAGCAGTAGGCGGTGCCAAGATATATCTAAAAAGGGAAGATTTATTACATACAGGAGCTCATAAGATAAATAACACATTAGGACAGGTATTATTAACTAAGAAATTAGGAAAAAAACGAATTATAGCAGAAACTGGAGCAGGTCAACATGGAGTTTCCACTGCCACAGCCGCATCATTATTTGGACTTGAGTGTGTAATATACATGGGTGAAGAGGACGCAGAGAGACAGGCTTTAAATGTTTTTAGAATGAAATTGCTTGGAGCTGAGGTTAGAATAGTAAAAGCTGGTAGTAGAACACTTAAAGACGCTGTAAACGAAGCCTTAAGGGATTGGGTTAGTAATGTGAGAACCACACATTATGTTATAGGTTCAGCTTTAGGTCCACATCCCTTTCCAATGATAGTTAGAGATTTCCAATCTGTAATAGGGAAAGAAACCAAGGAGCAGATACTTGAGATAGAAGGAAAACTTCCTGATGTTATAGTAGCATGTGTTGGTGGCGGTAGTAATGCAATAGGAATTTTTTATCCATTTATAGAAGATGAAGAAGTTCAGCTTATAGGTGTTGAAGCTGGAGGTTATGGGCTAGAAACTGGAAAACATGCGGCAAGTATAAACGGAGGTTCTATCGGTGTTTTACATGGAATGAAATCATACTTTCTTCAAGATGAATGGGGTCAAATAGAAAGCACACATTCTATCTCTGCAGGTCTTGACTATCCCGGTGTAGGTCCCGAGCATTCATACCTTGCTAAAACAGGTAGAGCAAAATATATTACGGCTACAGATGAAGAAGCTTTAGAGGGATTTTTCCTTTTATCAAAAACAGAAGGAATTATACCTGCTCTTGAAAGCTCCCATGCAATTATAAAAGGGGTTGAAATAGCAAGAAATTTAGAAAAAGATAAAATTGTAGTTATTAATTTATCTGGTAGAGGTGATAAAGACGTAGAGCATGTAAAAAAATATTTAGAGATTAATCCTCAATTTTCTAAAAAATTAATTAATTCTCTTAAAGAGAAATATAATATATAATTCATAATTATAATATTTATAGAAGGTAATAAAAATTGGAGTATGAACATTTAAAGGAATTAATCAACGATATTGATATGTATATATCCCAGCATGCTATTTATATAAATAAACTTGAAAAAAGTTTAAGAAAAGGTGATAAAATTTCTACTGTAGATTGTAATAGTTGTAAGTTTGGAAAGGATTTTAATTCAAAAATTTTACCTCATATTAATGATTATGATGAAGATATAAAAAATCTTTTAAAAGAAATAGAAGATATTCACTGTAAGTTCCATGATTATCTAATAGATTTTTATAATCTATCTGATGAAGATAAGAAGAAGGCATTAGAAAAAGCAGAGGATTTATCCACTAAACTTTTTACAAAACTTTTAAAATTAAAAAATCTTATAAAAGAATCTTAAGAATATATATTTTCTGGTTCTCCTTCTGGTCTTGTTTTCCATCTTTTATGTGTCCATAGATATTGGGATGGATTTTTTCTTATTGCATTTTCTAACTCTTTTGTAAACTCCTGTGTCAGATTTTTATAATCATTTTTATCATACTTATTTATATCAATTTCTTTAAAGAATATCTTATAAATTTTTGTGTCTAAATCTAGGTAGTTATATGTAAATATAACTGGAACTCTATATTTAAGAGATAATTTTGCAGGAAAAAATATTGTCGAGGCAGGTAATCCAAAAAAATCAACAAAAACACCTCTATGTCTCAAAGCATTCTGGTCTGCTAAAAAACCTAAAAACCTTCCCTTTTTTAATTCCATTAGCATCTTTTTTAAAGGTTGGTCATGGTAAATAACTTCTATATTAGCTGATTTTCTAATATCTTCTATTAGTTGGTTTATTTCCTCATTTTTTTGTCTATAGGCAAGAACAGTAGTTTTATAACCTAAACTTTCTAAAACTGCTCCTACTATCTCCCAATTTCCTATATGTCCTGTTATTAATATAGCTCCTTTATTTTTATACTTATCTAAAACTTCTTTACCTTCTACTATTTTTGCTATTTGTAAGAATTCATTGTTTTTTGCATAAATTGGAATTCTGGCAAATTCAGATATATTCCTACCAAAGTATTTAAGAACATCTTTACAAATTTGTAATTTTCTTTCTTTAGGAAATTCTGGAAAGGCTATATCAAGATTTCTTAATATAACTTTCTTTCTATAACCTAAAATATATAGAAGGGAGCCTATCTGCTCCCCTCTTTTTAAAGCTTTTTCCCTATCTAACTTTTGAAAATATCTTAACCCCTTTTTTAAAAGGAGTGGAAGCATTAAAGAATTCCTAATTTTTTCATAGATTTTATAGCTCTATCTAATATCTCCTTATCTGTGGAGTATGAAAGAGATTTTTCAGCTTCAGCTATAGACATAAACTTAGCCTCATCTATCTCTTCCTTCTGTGGGACAACATCTCCAGAAAGATATTCCATAAGATAGTAATAAACAAATTTATGAATTTTTGTTAATCCTATGTTATACCAGTAATCTACTTCTCCTAAATAATCCAGTATTTTTGCATCAACACCTGTTTCTTCCTTAACTTCCCTTAAAGCTGCTTGGTCCTTTGGCTCACCTCTTTCTATATTTCCTTTAGGAAAACTCCATCTAGTTTTAACTCTTATTAATAAAATTTCCACTTGTCCATTTTCATTTTTTCTAAATACCACTCCACCTGCGGAAAATTCCCATTTTGTCGCCATTAAATCGCTTTACCTCCTTTTTATTTTTCAAAATTGAATAAATTATCTTAACACATTCATATATATAACTACCATACCAGTAATAATTATAGCTCCAATTATATTTAGAAATATACCTACCCTTACCATTGTGTTTAACGGAACTAATTTACTACCGTAAATAATGGCGTTTGGTGGTGTTGCTATAGGTAGCATAAATGCAAAACTTCCAGCTATAACCACCCCGAATATAATAAAAAATAGATTAATATTTAATTCTTTTAATATACCTATTAAAATTGGAACAAATGTTAAAACTGTAGCAGTATTTGAACTAATTTCAGTTAAAAACACCATCGCAAGAATAAGAATAAATATAAATGGAACTAGATAGTTAGGAGATATAAATCCTGCTATATTCTTACCAATATATTCAGCTAATCCTGTTTTCATTATAAGCTGTCCTAATGCTATACCTCCACCAAATAGAAGTATAGTATCCCAATCCAAACCTTTTAAATCATTACTTGTCAAAGTAGGTTTTCCATCTTCATTTGGAAGTATAAACAGAATGATAGCTGATAGTATTGCAACTAACCCATCTGGAAAATGAACTTTAAAAAATTTATAAATTTCTTCGTATCCAAAAATATTTAAAACTCCCGGTAAACTCCACAGTATCACAGCTAATAGAAAAGCAATAACCGTATTTATTTCTCCTCTCTTAATAGGAGGTAATTTAGATTTTTCATTTAATAAAAGCTGTTTAACTCTTTCATAGGAGTAATTTCCCCTTTTTATGTAGAGCTTTATATATATGAGAAATGCGATATATGTTAAAAATGTTATAGGAAAAGCATATATAAACCACTTTATAAAATCTACATTATAGTTTAATTCCTCTAGAAAACCTGCACCAACTAAGTTTGTTGGTGTTCCTATAAGGGTTGTAGCCCCACCTATAGATGATGCATAGGCTATTGATAAAAGGAGAAAAACGGTAAACTTTTCAAAATTTGGTATTTTTGCAAATTTTAATATAGTGATTATCCCCAGAGATAAAGGTAAAAGTATAGCAGTTGTAGCAGTGTTGCTAATCCAAAAGGATAGGAGATAGGCTATTATGGAAAAACCAACTATCAATCTAAAAGGACTTTTAAGGAATATATCCCTAGATAATACATTTAATGCTATTCTTCTATCAAGTTTATACTTAGACATAGCAGTTGCAATTAAAAAACTTCCTATAAATAGTAATACAACAGGATGTCCTAAACTTTTGAAAGCCTCTTTAACAGAAACCACTCCAAATATAACTGCAAAAGATATTCCTAAAAGTGCAGTCATAGATAAAGGTATAACTTCAAATAGCCAGAATATAATGTTAAAGACTAAAATTGAAAATACTATATGAGCCTTTTGATTTAAATCCAAAGGTAAAAGGTAAATTAATAGGGCTAAAGTTGGAGCTAAAATAAAACCAATAACTCTCTTAAATTTAATAATCTTTTCCATCTTAAATAACCTTAAAATTAAATGAAATGGAATAGTTTTAATTTAAATAATTATCTAACATTTTCTACTTTAAGAGTTTTAGATAATGTTTAGCTTTAAGGTTTTCAGGGTCAAGAATAAGAACATCGTTAAGTATTCTTTTTGCATTGTTAAACTCTCTTTTTTCAAATTTTAAAATTCCCAACTCTAATAGAAAATTTGTGTCTGTAGGATAGAGATATAACATTTTATTTATCACCTTTTCGGCTAAATCATACTTTTTCTGTTTTCTTAATACATACACAAGTTTTAAATTACCATAATAGTTATAAAAATCTTGATTTAAAATTTGATAACATAGCTTCTCAACAGAGCTGTATTTCCCTTGAGCTAATAAAGGTAGTGTTAATCCAAGTTTTGCCTCAACGGAGTAAGGAACTACCTTTATTGCTTTTTTATAATGAAATATAGAGTTTGAATAATTTTTATTTAGATAATATAACCAGCCAAGTCTTAAGTTTACAGTATAGCCGTTTGGATAATTGTTATAAATAATCATTAATGAACGAATGGCATCTTTGTAATCACCAGCAACCTCGTACTTATACGATTTATAATAAGCATTTTTTATATCTTCTAATGATAGAGCAAATATTTTAGAAAATAAAAAAAAGAAAAGGAAAAGATATATTAAAACTTTTTTCATCTCTAGTTTATTCTTATTTCTTTAAAAAGAATAACCTAAATTTAAAACATAGGTCATTATTTTCACATCATTAGGATTATTTCTCTCTTTTAAATTTTGGTAATTTATACCAGCTCTTATCCCAAGCTGTCTATTTATAGAGTATCCCATTTCCGCACCTACACCATATTTATATTTTTCTTGTAAGTTATAAACTACAAAGCCACCTTTATCAACAAAGAAACTTCTTTCACCTGTCCATCCAGAAAGAGTAAATGAAAATGAGCTAATATAATAATTTAATCTACCTTCTAAAGAACTGAAACTCTTACCAAAACCAGCATTATCGGAATGCCCTATATATGAAGGTAATAATTCTAAGTAGAAGCTTCCATATCTGTAATAATTTCCAAAACTAAAACCTAATTTCCCTGTTATTTGATAAACATCTAAGCCTTTTGAACCATTAAGATTTATATAGTCTCCATATTTTGTGTAGAATAGGTCAATACCTGCATTCCATTTATAAGGTTCATATCTCTCTAAACCAAGTATGACAGTGTATCCTCCATCAGATAGCTTATCATCACTGTCTATGTAGTGAAATCCCATTTTAGCTTTTACTTTAGGAAATGAATAATTTGTATAAATAAATGTTAAATCTGTTTGGTCTAAATTTGGTTGGTTATACTTATACTTTATATGTGTATAATCTAGTCCAAACTCTAAGGAATGATACCAACCTATGCCTAGATAGCCGTAAATACCGCTAACATATCCATTGTCTCTTATATTAGAGCTATCATAATTTAAACTTGCTCCATATATACTTGAAGAAAATTTCATGGGAATAGCGTATGAAGAGCTAATTACTAGTGAAACAGATATTATAGATAAAGTTAACTTTTTCATTTTTTTCTCCATATTTTATCTAATATATTTAATAATGTTAATAAAATATCAATATATTATTAGAATATCAATATATTGTAATAAGGAAAGAAACTATGAGTGTAAAAATTGGTTTTATATGCACAGGTAATTCTGCAAGAAGTCAAATGGCTGAAGGGTTTGGAAATTATTACTCTAAAAAGTTAGGAAAAGATATAAAAGTTTACTCTGCAGGTTCGAACCCTTCAGGATATGTTCATCCTCTTGCCATAAAAGTTATGGCAGAGAAGGGAATAGATATTTCTAAAAATAAGTCAAAATCTTTAGAGGAAATTCCTTTAAAGGAGCTTGATTATATAATAACACTA
>JALSPY010000292.1 GCA_026985705.1 Hydrogenothermaceae bacterium
GAAGATTAAAACCTGTTGATATCTACTATCATTTTTTTATTGTTTCAAAATATTCTTCATTAAAGTCCCTTTATGATGTTTATAACTGGGTGGCAAAACAGGAGATATCACCAATATTCACATCAGATTATATAAAAAATGTTTTAAGTTATAGGAAATCTGTTGTTGCTTACGATGGCGAAGGTTGGATTATAAGGACTGATGGTAATTTAGCAAGTTTAAAGATTAACGGAAAGGTATTTGTCAATATAGAAAAAAGTAAAGGAATAGGGGGTTATAGATATCTTAAAGATAAAAATATAACTTATATTAATCTTGACAGGTCTGGAGATTATTATCTAGTTATATCATATAAGCCAGATAAAAAATACAGTTATATTTATAGTTTTAATGGTTTTATTAGATATGTAAAAAGGAAAAATGAAAAACTGATATTTCTGTTGAAAAGTTATGTTCCTGCAGAGATTAAATTTGCAGATAGTTTTAATTGCAATATTAATATAAATAATAGAAAGAATTATAGAGTTTCAAAAGATAAAGGAGTTAAAATTTATAAGTTTAAGAAAGGTGGAGACATAAAAGTTGAGATTTTATGCAAACAATAACGATAACTTACCAATAGAGTTTGAAGATAAAAAACCTACTAAAAAAGGTAAAAAGAGTAGCATAAAACTTATCTCTGGTTTAGAGTTAAGTGGAATATTTTTAGCAGTTTTATTAATCGTTTATGTTTTATTCCCAAATGATAAACTCTACTACTACATTCAAAGGCAGATAAAGGAGTTTAAAAGTGAAGAGGAAGATATATATCTAAGTATTAAGTATTTAGAAAAACTTTTAAAGAAACATCCTAGACAGAAGGATATAAGAATAGCTTTAATAAGAAAATTGATAGAAGTTGGAAACTTAGATAAAGCCAGAGAACATTTAGAAAAGTATAAAGAGTTATTTGGTGATGATGAAATAAGTGTCTCTTTAGAGTTAGCAATACTAGAAACTGAATTATATTCACTTCCTAATCAAGAAACACCTAAAGCTGAGATTTTAAAAGAAAAAATAAAAAGTTTAATAAAAAGTAATATAGATTTTGTAAATGACCCGTATGTTTTAGAAGAATTTTATAAGAAAGCTAAAGAGTACGGATTAAATAAAACCGCTTTAAAGATAGCTCTAAAATTAACTACACTATATAAAGCTCCAAATATAAAAAGTGGTATAGCTCATTTAAAGGATAAAAAGTTAGAATGGTTAAAAATAGCATTTTACGATGCTATAGCTGTTCAAAACTATAACGTTGCCTTAAAAACATATCTAAAATTAACAACATATGATAAAGAAAACTATCTAAAGTATACAAAAGATATAGCTAAATTTGAGTTGGGTTTAGGAAAACTTGATGAAGCGGCTAAACATTTTTCCGAGGCTGTAAAAGTTGAGAGGGATAAAAGACAAAAGATTGAGTTGTTGGAAAAGTTAGCTCAGATAGATGTTTGGAGACATAAATATGATGAAGCGGTAAAACATTACATAGTTGCAATGAATTTAAGTGATGATTATGAAAGTAAGAAAAAGTTTTTTCTTAATGCACTGCAAACTGCATTATGGGAAAACAATTTAAACAAAGCTATTAATATAATAGAAACCTATGGAACTTTTTTCCTAAATGATAAAGAAGTTTTAAAGAAAATAGTTGATGTATACGTCCAAAGTGGAAATATCGATAAAGCTTACCAGTTAGCTAAGGAAGGACATAAGCTATTCAGCTCCGATATTTACTGGACAAAATCATTAGCTAAATTATCACTTTGGAACTCAAAGGTGGAGGAAAGTTTCCAGTATTATCTAGATATTTATTCAAAAACTAAAGATAGCTCTATTAAACCACAGCTTTTAAATTTAGCTTTAGCATTAAATAAATATTTTGTAGCTAAAGAGATTTTAGAGGATGAGTTTTATAAGGGAAAGTTTGAAAATTGGAAAAAGTTAGCGGAGATTTATATCCATCTTGGAGAGATAGACAAAGCTATATCAATCTTAAGGGAAGCTTACAGAAGGGAAAAAGATATAAAAATTTTAAAACAGATAGTAAAGTTAGAATTGTCTATAAATGATATAAACGGAGCATTAAGAGATTTAGAGAATTTACTGGTAAAAGGTGATTTAGATGTTGAAGATGCATTAGAACTTTCGTATTTACTTTATATAAACAAACAGTATGATAGAGCTTTACAGGTTTTAAAACTTGTAAAATCTAAAGCAACAGATAAGGATACTGTTTATTGGACAACGCTTGCAGACTTAGCTTGGGATTTAAGGGATAAAAAAACATCTTACGAGATTGCAAAGTATCTTTTAACAAAAGATTTAGCTAGACCTGTAGATTTAGAGAGATTGATAATATACTACGCTGAAAAGAAAGATTACAAGAAGGTTAAGAAGTTAGCACAAAAACTTATAAAACTTAAAAAATCGGAATTTGCCTACTACCACTATATGACAGCCCTTTACAATACTGGCGAGTATAAGAAGTTAGTTCAGTTTATATCTTCCCTATCCCATAAAGAGATAGATAACCTAAAAGATAAAACTTTCTTCTGGGGATTGTATGCTAACAGTTTGATAAAGTTAGGAAAGGTTGATGAGGCTGTTAAAGTTTATGAAATGGCATTAAAGTATAATCCGGATAACAGGGAGCTTATCTACTCATTCCTTTGGTTTCTAGTTGATAATAAAAAAACTAATCTCCTAAAGAAATATCTTACAAAATATAGGGAATTAGCCTATACAGATAAAAAATTTACATTTTTATATGGTGTAGCTTATACAGGAATGCAAAACTCTCTTGAAGCTAAACCTTTTCTCAAAAAACTTATAGATTTAGAGCCTAATAATGTTGATTATTTGCTTATGTATGCAGATGTTTTAGACCTATCAGGCGAAACAGAGATAGCTGATAAGTATAGATATAAAATCTGGAGACAGCTAACTGCAAAACTTGAAAAAAATCCAAATTTGTTAAATGAGAGGGAATTTCTAAAGGATTATCTAAGATTAGCTATTAAGTTTTTACCTGCTGTAGAGTTAGAAGGTTTAATGCAAAGGGCAAAAGGTGTGTTAACTAAAAAAGAATATACTGAAATTAAAATTACTTGGTACCTTGCTAGAGGGGAGTATGAAAAAGCTAAACAACTTATAAAGCAGAAATTAGGTGTAGAACCATGGATGGAGCTTTCCATTGCTCTTTACGATTATGATAAAGATGAAATGGAAAGATTGCTTAAAAATCAACTTAAGGCACTACCTATAAGGGACAGGGTAGATGCTGCAGAAAAAACAGGGAATATTGCATTAGCTAAAAAACTTGCCTTCAATGGTTTAGAACAAAATAGGAAGGATTTTAGACTTTATAAACAGTATAAAGAATTAGTGGAAGAAACAAGTCCAAAGGCTACCGTATCAATTAAAACTACAGATAGGGAAATTCAACAGACTAAAGTTAAAACCGCTTTTAAAACAAAACTTTACAAAAACTTCTATATAGAAGCTGGTAATGAGTATACATTAAATAAATCTTCAGGAGGAGGTTTAATAAACCTACCTACAGACAGTAGGAAAAGTTATTTAAAAATTTCGGAGATAGACCCTGAAAAAAATCTATCTTTAGAGATAGGTCAAAGGACAGGTTTAAAGAATGTTCCATATCTAAAGTTTGATTACTACACATATATAAAGGATAAACTTAGTTTCAGTTTTAATATTGGTTATAATCTACAGACTGACGAAACACTGTATATGTATTATGCAGGTAAGAAAAACAGTGTAAAGGGGTCAGTTAATTACTCTCCAACACCTTGGAATTATTACAGCCTTTCAATAGAACACAACAAGTATAAATCACTTGATAATAAAGCAATTGGTAGCGGAACTGTAATTGAGTTTACAGCTACACATAAATTTAGACTTGGTTATCCTGATTTTACACTTTCAGCTTACATAAGAAAGGGTTTATTTAGTGAAAAGCAAGAGAAGGGAATTATTAATAAAATTTCACCTTTCAGAAATCCCCAAGTCTTACCTGCTTCATATAACGAAGTTGGTTTAAGATTTTCGTTTGGATACAACAAAAAAGAAGAGTTTAACAAAACTTTAAGACCATTCCTTTCTGCAACAGTTTCATATAATGATGTTTACGGCGGAGGTTATGGTATAGAGGGAGGAATAACTGGAAATGCACTCTTACCAGCTGGAGATTTAACTGTAGGGGCTTCTTTCAACAAAGGTTTCAAAGGTTTAGGAAATACAATAACAACATTCTATGTAGAGTATTTCTTAATGTTTTAATTACTTCTTATTTTTCCTTTGTTAATACCAATATCTGATAAAGAATAGGGATTTTACTTTTCTTTTAAACAAAAAATTACTTTCAAAGCTTTAAAACTGTTAATGAATAATTAAAAAATCCAATCAAGTTAATTAAAATCTTTATTTTAAAGCTCAAATTGTTTATACTTTCTTTAAATTTTTTTGATAGAGAGTATTTAGTTTATGCTTTCAGTAGTCAAAAGTGGCGGTATTTTAGGAATAGACGGTTTTATTGTTGATGTTGAAGTTAACATATCATCAGGATTACCACAATTTACAGTTGTTGGATTACCTGATACTGCAGTAAAAGAGAGTAAAGAGAGAATTAAATCTGCAATTACAAATGTAGGTCTAAAGTTTCCAAATAAAAAGATTGTTGTTAATCTAGCTCCCGCTGATATTGTTAAACAGGGAACAATATATGATTTACCTATGTCTATAGGAATACTTACTGCAAATGGATTGATAGATACAGAAAATATAAAAGATTTTGCATTTATTGGAGAGTTAGCCTTAAATGGAGATTTAAGAGGTATAAAAGGGGCTTTACCTATAGCTATAAAATTGCAAGAAGAAGGAATAAAAAATCTAATTCTTCCTGAGGAAAATTCGTTAGAGGCTGGGCTTGTAGATGGTTTAAATGTGTATGGGTTTAAAAATATAAAAGATATAGTTATGTTTCTTAACGGTAGTCTAAAGAAGGAGAAGGTAAAAATAGATAGAAAAGAAATATTTAAAACTAGAAATAAAAATAGTATAGATTTTAAGGATATTAAGGGACAAACTTTAGTAAAAAGAGCTTTAGAAATAGCTGCTGCAGGATTTCACAATTTATTAATGATAGGTTCTCCCGGTTCTGGTAAATCAATGATGGCAAAAGCTTTTCCATCCATACTTCCACCTTTAAGCTTTGAAGAGGCTATTGAAACTACAAAAATACACAGTGTAGCTGGTGTTTTAGAGGATTTTATAGTAAAAGAGAGACCTTTTATCTCAGCTCATCATACTGCCTCTGATATTTCTATAATTGGTGGTGGGAATATTCCTAAACCGGGATTAATAAGCTTAGCTCATAATGGTGTTTTCTTTATGGATGAATTACCAGAATTTAAAAGAAATGTATTGGAGGTTTTAAGACAACCTTTAGAAGACAGAAAAGTTGTTGTATCGAGAGCTTCTGGGATGTATATATTCCCCGCAAAATTTCAGCTAATAGCAGCTGCTAATCCATGCCCTTGTGGTTATAGAAATGACCCTAAAAAGAGTTGTCGTTGCTCTCCAAGAGAGATAAAAAGGTATATGGGAAAAATATCAGGACCTCTACTGGACAGAATTGATATTAATGTATGGGTAAATCCTGTGCCTCCTGAGGATTTATCAAAACTATCAAGTGATGAAGGCTCTGAGAAAATAAGAGAGAGAGTTATAAAAGCTGTAGAAATACAGAAAATGAGATTTAAGGATATAGGTATAAACTTTAATAGTGAAATGACCCCTACACTGTTAGAAAAGTTTGTAAAGTTGGATAACAAAGCTGAGAATACTTTAAATATGTATGCCAAAAAATATAATTTAACTGCTAGAAGTTATCATAGAATTTTAAAGTTATCTAGAACTATTGCTGATTTAGAAGGTTCAAATGATGTAAAACTTAAGCATATTCTGGAGGCTATAAACTTTAAACTTTCTGAGGAAAACTTATTAAATTAACGCGAGTTCGAAAATAAAAAAGCCTCCAGCTAAGCTAAAATAGAAGCCAAAAACTGGAGATCAACAAAATGTTCGCAACAAAAATATACTTTCAATTAGATGTTTTTTACAAGTCTTTTTTAAATTGTTTAAAATAAAACTCATCACCTAAATCACAAAAAGGTAGAAAATCTAGACTAACAAGTATACTAGTTTTTCCATTTATCTAGTTATTCAAATTTCAAAAAATTCTACAAGGATTATGCATTAGTCCATTTAAAAAGCTATTTCCCAGATTTAGTCAGCTATAATATAATAATTCCATCATCTATAAGCTTCCTTTATGCCTTTTTTAAATTCATAACGAAGCTAAACAAGACTACCTGTATATTCAAATAGCAGAATACATTCTCATAAAGTATTTATTAGCAAAGAAAGGTAAAGATACGGTTGGCTGGTTTTATGGCTTTAAGTTACACATGATTATTAATGGAAAAGGAAAGATACTTTCATTTGATTTAACAACTCTATCTTTGCAAATAATTTCATTATTTTACTTTAA
>JALSPY010000293.1 GCA_026985705.1 Hydrogenothermaceae bacterium
AGCTTTGGCATCACTTTTTGCTTTAGGAGTTCCATAAGCCTTACATGTAAATACAACTGATACAGTATGAAATCTTGGGTCTCTCTTCGGGTCAGAGTAAACTCCAAATAAATTAATTATCTCCACATCTAAATCTGTTTCTTCCTTCATTTCTCGTTTTAAAGCATCCTCAACACTTTCTCCAATATCAACAAATCCTCCCGGTAAAGCTAAACCCAGTGGTTCGTTTTTCCTCTCTATCAATACAATTCCTTTAAAATTTGATTTTTCATCAAAAAGTTTTATTATTCCATCTACAGCCACAAATGGTGTTTTTATAGCCATATCTATCTCCTAAACACTACCAAATCTTCTTTCTCTAAACTGATAAGAGTATAAAGCTTTTAAAAACTCCTTTTCATTAAAATCAGGCCATAAAACATCTGTAAAGTATAGCTCTGTATATGCTAATTCCCACAACATATAATTAGATATTCTTAACTCTCCACTTGTCCTTATTAAAAGGTCAGGTTCAGGCATTTCAGGTATGTATAGATAGTTTTTAAATTCATCTATAGATATACTCTCTTTTTTATCTTTCAAAATTTTATTTACTGCGTCAATTATTTCAGCCCTTCCACTGTAGTTTAAAGTGATAACAAAGTTCATCCCATTACAATTTTTAGTTGCCTCTTCTCCCTTCTTTATACTCTGTAAAATCTCATCAGAAAGTTGATTTAGTCGTCCCATAAATCTAAGTCTTATATTCTTCTCTAAAAGTTTATCTAGCTTCGTGTTTATATACTCAACAAGAAGAGACATTATCACTTCTATTTCTTCTTTTGGTCTTTTCCAATTTTCTGTAGAAAATGCAAAAACGGAAAGCCACTGAATACCCAAATCTGAAGCGAAAGTTAAAATTTTCTCTAAAGCCTTTGCTCCTTCCTTATGACCTTCATATCTAGCTAGACCACGCTTCTTTGCCCATCTACCATTTCCATCCATAATAATGGAAACATGGACAGGTAATTTTAATAAATTCTGTATTTTCATTATTCTTAATATTTCTTTAGTAGTTAAGAGTTTCTAATTTTCTCTTAGCTAAATCATAGGCTTCACTATCAGGAAACTCCCTTATAATTCTTTCTAAAATCTCTCTCGCCTTGTCCTTTTCCCCAAGAGAGATTAGAGAGTATGCTTTCTTTAATAGAGCCATTGACATTTTATTACAGTCTGGAGCTGTTCCGGCATCACACTCATTAATTATTCTATCAAAGTATTCTATAGCCTTATCAAACTTCCCTTCTCTGTAGTAAGTTTGTCCTATCCAGAATAAAGCATTATCATAAAATTTTGAGTAAGGATACTTATCTACCAATTCTAAAAACAATTTTCTTGCTCTATCAAAATCCTGCTGTCTATACGCATCTAAAGCCTGCCTGTATATATCCTCATCACTTAAAGATACAATTCCTCTATCTATAGATTGTGTCCTTGTTTCTGTGGAAGTTGTAGTTGATGGTGGCGGAGTATAACTTCTCTTTGAAGATAGAGAACTAATCTTCATTTTTAACTTTTCAATTTCTACAGAGTTTTGAGATGCTGTTTGAGATACATTATCAACCCTTGTAGAAAGCTCCTGTAAATCAGATTTTATTTCTTTATGCTCTGAATGGAGTTTTCTTAAATCTTTTTTTATCTGCCATATTTTTTTGTTTAAAAGAGCTATGTCTTTGTTTGTGTTAGCACATCCTGTAAATATTATTGCTCCTAAGGGTATCGCTAATAGTAATTTTTTCATTCCAGTTAACCTCCATATATAGCTATATTTTTAAATATAATTCTTAAATATAATTCTTAAATATATTTATTTCCTTAGAAAGAAAAAATAAATCAACAGTCCTGACGAAACTCCCATTACTATAATCATTATTTCGGCAAAAAATAAGACTGAATTATTTAACTTTAACAAAAGTTTATCCATTAAAAAAGCTATAAATGGTAAGGTCATAAGCAGTGTAAGAAAAACTATTATAGGAAATGGATTTTTCTTTTTTTTTCTGTTTCCCTCCTCTATCATCTTTTAGCCTCTTAAATAAATCTGTATCATTAAAAGTTTATAGTCTTTATAATAAAATCAAAATATTTAACAAATCAAATATTAAGTAGTATTATGGCGGGGAGTAAGTTTTTATTTTTACCTTTTGGATTTTGGGTATTTCTATTAGGATTAATAACTTTATTTTTATTCTACAGATTAATAAGAGTTTATCTTTGGAGAAAAACTGAAGGTGAGATAATTCAGTCAGAAGTTAAAAAAAATGAAAAGATTGTTGCATATGATTATTACTACCCAGTTATTAAATATAGATATAAAGTTAAAAATAAAGAGTTTATTTCTGACAGACTGTTTTTAACAGATTTAGCTTCTGACTATCAAACTATAAAGAAATTAGTTAATAAATATCCTATAGGTAAAAAAGTCAAAGTTTTTTACAATCCATTTAATCCTAAAGAGGCAGTTTTAAAGAGAAATTTCCATACAGGAATGTTTATTCAAAGTTTAGTTTTTTTTAGTATGTTATCTGTGTTTCTTTTTACCTTAATCTTTGAAATAATTTATAAAGGTGCTGATATTTCAAAACTAGCCTTTATAATAAAGGAATTCTTACATAATATACTGGAATAATAAAATATGATTAAATCATTATTATAAAAATTATAAATAGTTTGATAAAATTTATAACTGAAATATATTTATTCTTCGCAAAAAAAAGAGAACAAGAGGAAAATGAAATGAAATTTTTAGATAAAGCTAAAATATATGTAAAAGCTGGAGATGGCGGAAACGGCTGTGTTGCATTCAGAAGGGAAAAGTATGTTCCGTTAGGTGGTCCAGCTGGGGGAAATGGAGGGAAAGGTGGAGATGTTATACTGGAAGCTGATAAAAGATTAACAACTTTAATGGATTTTAAATATAAGAGACATTTTAAAGCCGAAAGAGGAAAGAATGGTTCAGGTAATAATAAACATGGAAAAAATGGAAAAGATTTAATAATAAAAGTACCTGTTGGAACGGTTGTTAGGGATGTAGAGACAGGAAAAGTAATAGCTGATTTGGTAAAAGATGGTCAAACCGTAGTTGTTGCTAAAGGTGGAAGAGGAGGAAGGGGAAACTCTGCTTTTAAAACTCCCACCAGGCAGGCTCCTGATTTTGCAGAGGAAGGGGAAAAGGGAGAAGAAAAATGGATTGAGCTGGAGCTTAAACTTTTAGCTGATATAGGGATTATAGGGTTTCCAAATGCTGGAAAATCTACATTAATTTCAACTCTTTCAAGTGCAAAGCCTAAAATAGCAGATTATCCATTTACTACATTAAGCCCAGTTTTAGGTGTTTTACAGTTAGATTATGGTAAATCTGTGGTTTTAGCAGATATACCCGGTTTAATAGAGGGAGCTTCTAAAGGGCAGGGATTAGGTCATGAGTTTTTAAGGCATATTGAAAGGACTAAGGCTTTAATACATATGATAGATATATCTGACTTTAGGGAAAGGGAGCCTATAGAAGCTTTTAACATCATTAATAATGAGTTAAAGGAGTATTCTCCAGAGCTTTTAAATAAACCACAAATAGTAGTTGGTAATAAGATAGATATTCTTTCTGATAAAAGTTTAATAACTAAATTGGAAAAATACTTTAATGAAAAAGGATACCCTTTTGTAGCTATATCATTGGCAACAAAAGAGGGGATAGACAAACTAATAGAAAAAATTAAAGAGGTTTATGAAGAATTAGAAAAAAAGGATAGACTGAAAGAAAATAAATCTGGCTAAATTACTTTATATATTAAACAGATTATAAAAAATCTTTATCTTGCTTTAAAAATTTCTTGATTTAATCTAAAATTTAAGGGTTCATTTAATCAAAAGAATTAATAGGAAATTATTTAATTATACTTAAAGGGGGGTTATCTTTTTTGATGGATGATAAAGGTAATATTGACAACTTGTTAAGTTTAAGTTTTGATAAGTTTAAAGAACTTGTTTTCAAAAATTTTGAAAAAGGTAAGTATTTAGTTATTCCATTATTTAAAGAGGTTGTTGCTGATACTGAAACTCCCTTAACAATATTTATGAAAATATATTCTCCAGAAAAATTTAACTTTTTATTAGAAAGTGTAGAGCAGAAAGAAAATATAGGAAGATACTCCTTTATAGGTTCTTCAGATGAAGTATATATAAGAGGTAAGGAAAATTTCGTAGAAATTTATAATAAAGGTTCTATTCAATACAAAGAAACTAAAGACCCTTTAAATGAAATAAAAGAGTTTATAGAAAAATATAAAGGTATATCCTACGAAAGTTTACCTCCTTTCTGGGGAGGACTTATAGGTTATTTATCTTATAATATTGCTTATATGTATGAACCTGTTTATTCAGATAAACCAGATAACTGGCAATTACCGGAATTTTATTTTTTCTTAAGTAATGACTTAATAGTTTTTGATAATCTCAGTAGAACTATCAAGATAATATCTTCTGTAAAGATTACAGATGAAATTTTTGAAAAGTCTAAAGAAGATGAAAATTGTTTAAAACTTATTTATAAAATAACTTTAGAAAAAATAAATAGTATAGAGAAAAAATTATGTAGACCGCTTAAACTTGAAAGACATATATCAATAAAAAATATTTTAAAAGTTAATTTAAACAAATGGAATGCTAATGTAAAAAAAGAACACTTTATAAACTCTGTAAAAAGGGCTAAAGAATATATAGAGGAGGGCGATATTATACAGGTTGTTCTATCCCAAAGATTTTGTAAAATTACCTCAGCTAGACCTATAGATATATACAGAGCAATGAGAATAATAAATCCTTCTCCATATATGTTTTATCTTGATTTTAAAGATATAAAATTAATAGGTTCTTCTCCTGAAATACTAGTTTCTGTGAAAAACAGAAAAATACTTACAAAACCTATAGCTGGAACGAGACCTATAGGAAGAACAGAAGAAGAAAATAGAAAATTAAAAGATGATTTACTTTCTGATGAAAAAGAAAAGGCAGAACATCTTATGTTAGTAGATTTAGCTAGAAATGATGTTGGAAGGGTTGCTAAAACAGGAACAGTCAAAGTTGATAGATTTATGTACATTGAAAACTATTCCCATGTAATGCATATAGTTTCTGATGTTTCTGGAGAACTAAAAGAAGATTTACATCCAATAGATGTTTTAAAGGCTGTCTTTCCCGTTGGAACTGTAAGTGGTGCTCCTAAAGTTAGGGCTATGCAGATAATAGAGGAGTTAGAAACAGAAAGAAGAGGTCCCTATGCAGGAGCAGTTGGCTATATATCCTTTGATGGAAATTTAGACACTGCTATTGCAATAAGAACTGCAGTAATGAAAGAAAATAGGATATTTGTTCAAGCAGGTGCCGGTATCGTAGCAGATAGTATTCCAGAGAGGGAGTATGATGAAACTGTAAATAAGGCTAAAGCTTTAATAAAAGCAGTAGAAATAGCTGAAAAGGCAAAAGAAATAGATTGTTGAATTTGATAAAGATTATAAAATTTAATTGGTCTATTGATATATTAAATTTTAAGATGAGAAAATTTCAAGGAAATAAAAAGAATGTTTGAAGAAATAATAAAGGGATTTCTACACAAATTTTTCCTTTACTCAACTGAAGTTATTCCTTTCTTTTTTATTGCTTCAATAATAGGGGCTTTAATTCAAACTTATTTAAGAATTAATATTATCAGAAAATTTATAAATCACAGAATTTTTTCTCCCATAATATCCGCATTATTTGGAGCATCTGCTCCAGTTTGCTCCTGCTCTATGATACCTATTGCACAAACTATAAATTCCTTCTCTAGATACTACTCTCCTGTTATTGCATTTTTAGTTTCAGCTCCCGCTTTATCACCAGTTATATTCTTTTTAATGTTAGGTATGTTTAGTGTAGAGATTACAATCTATAGATTTTTATTTGGAATAGTTTTAGCCGTTATCGGCGGATTGATAGCAGATTTTTTCTTTAAAAAACCTAGAATGTTAGGTATTTTAACTTCAACACAAACAAGCAACAAAACAAATTTAGAGAGATTTAAAGAAAGTTTTAAAAGTATATTTATAGACACCGGAAAGTATGTTTTACTAGGCTTAGTTATAGCATCTTTTATTTCGGTTATAATTCCTCCAAATATTATCTCAAAGTTTGCAGATTTACCTTTCTCATACTTGTTAATAGCTGTCTTATCTATACCACTATATCTATCTGCAGGGGAAGAAGTCCCAATTGGAAAATCTCTGTTAGATTTAGGTCTTTCTCCGGGACAGGTTTTAACATTTATGTTTGCCGGTTCAGGAATATGTCTTCCAACTATAATGGCAACAATTAAATTCTTTCCTAAAAAGTTAGTCTATTACTATATCTTTATATGGTTGTTTGGTTCAATTATAGCGGGAATATCATATGATTTAGTATTTAAACTCTGATTTAATCGTAAATAATTTCCCATTATCCTTTAGAAATATACATCTCATCTGTAATCAAATCAGATAGAAAAGAAAAAGGAGATAAATACAAAGTTTCTCTTTATCTGTTTTCAAACTTTTTCT
>JALSPY010000294.1 GCA_026985705.1 Hydrogenothermaceae bacterium
TAAAATAGTTCCTAAAATTCCTAAAATAAATAAAACTTCATTTCCAATTGTAATCTCTGCTAACTTGCTGAAAGGATATTTCTGTAATTCAGCTATAGATGTTGTTACTGATGGATAAGGATAATCTGATGGTTGGGAGTATATACTTATATTAATAATCCTATTGATTAGTGGAAATAGTCCTTTTATAACAACTACAGGGTTTATAAACAAAATTATAAGTCCAACAGCTATAAAATCTGATTTTGTTAAGTTTTTAAATTTTGATACTACTAATACAAACAGATATGTTAACAATATTAAAGCTATTAAGTCTGGGTGAAAATACCACCAGTAGTATAGATATAGAAATATTCCTGCTAATATTGAATAGATATATTTTACCTTTTCTTTATTCTCTTCTAATGTTTTTAAAAGTAAGAAAGCAATTATAAAAGGAAAGAATAGATTTAAACTATCTGTATCAAATCTAGCCACAGATGTTCTAGAGATATATGTTAATGATATAACAGTTGTTAAAGCTCCTAAAAAACCTGTTATATAAAGGTTAAAGATGTTTCTAAATATCAAAACTATAGGTATTACGACTAAGACGGCTAGTACTGGAGTTAACCACAAAGCTATATTTTCTATTGGCTTGTTAAATATTTTTGATAGATTTCCGCCTAACCAACTTTCTAAAGGAATAGGGTCAGGATAAGTTATTTTAAATTCATCATAATCCTTTATCTCTACAAAGTTATCTGGGACAAATTTAAAAGGGTCGACTTCTCCTGCTTTGTATATACCTTTTTTATATTCATCTCCATATCTAGCAAAATAATAACCGTCTATACTTGTTAATATTGGTCTTCCATCATCTAGATAAAATTTATCTCTATATTTTTCCCACACTTTTAAATCATCAAATCTGAAGAAAAGACCAACGAAAATTGGTATTATTAGAGAAAAGAAAAGAAAAATTAAATTAAATTTATTTTTCATAAAAAGCCCCCATTAAAATATAGGAAAAACTTTAATATTTAAATATTAGACAAATTTTCATTTAAACATTTTATTTCTTTTAGCAATATCCTTAGCCTCTTCTCCAAAAACCGTTGTTATTTTATGTTCTTTTATACTGTTATTTTCATCAACAAAAACTAGATTTACTTTAAAGTCTTTAAGCTCCTCATTCTCCAATTCAGCCCAAGAAACTATTATTATCAAATCTCCTGAATGTCCTAATCTAGCAGCTGCTCCGTTTAAAATACACTCTCCACTGTATCTTTCTCCGGGAATAACATATGTAGAAAATCTGTGTCCATTGTTTATATTGTAAACTTCAACTTTTTCAAATGGAACTAAATTAGCAGCTTCCATAAGAGCTTCATCTAAAGTTAAACTTCCCTCATAGTGTAAATCTGCACCTGTAATCTTAATTCTATGTATCTTAGATTTCAGAATTGTTCTTTTCATCTTAAAAATCCCTCTCTACTATGTATTTAGCAAGTTTTTCTAAATCTTTAGAGTATTTATTGTTAGGAAAATTTTCAAGCTCTTTTATAGCCTCCATCACAAGTTTATTAGCTTTTTCTAATGTTTTTTTATCTCCCCCTTTTTCCTCTACAATCTGTTTTACTTTTTCAATATCTTCTTTTGAAGGATTTAAATCCCTTATAACCTTTTTTATAAACTCTTTTTCTTCATTTGTTAAATCATTCATTATCGAAAGGAGGGGATATGTAATCTTTCCTTCTCTTAAGTCATTACAGATAGGTTTACCAAGTTTCTTTTCATCTGCAGTATAGTCTAATAAATCATCTATAAGTTGAAATGCTAAACCTATTTTTACTCCATAGTTATAAGCACTTTCCTTTAAACTTTTTTCTTCTGTTGCAAAAGCTGTCCCAACATAACAACAGCTTCCAAATAGAACAGCTGTTTTTCCCATTAAGATTTTAAAGTAATCTTCCTCTGATAAATCTATATCTCCTATTCTTTTTAACTCTAATAACTGTCCCTCTGCCATTTTTTTTACAGTATCTGATACATTCCTTATCATATCTATATCTCCATAAGTGGAGAATAGATATAGAGCATTTGCATACATATAATCACCTGTTAAAACTACAGTTTCATTGCCAAAAACTCTATTTGCAGAAGCTCTTCCCCTCCTGATATCAGCTCCATCTACAACATCATCGTGAAGTAAAGATGCGGTATGAATATACTCTAAAGCTACTGCTAAAGGATAGAGATTTTCTAAATTTTTTTTCCCAAGGGCTTTTGCAAAAGCTAAAACTAGAATAGGTCTTAATCTCTTTCCACCACTTTCTAAAATATAATTCCCTACCTTTAATATAAACTCTACTTCACTGTCTAAATAGCGAAATATATGTTTTTTTATTTCATCATAAAGCTCAACTTTTAAACTTTCCATAAATCACACCTTTTGAATAGAAAATTATGAATAAAAATTATAACTCTTAAACTCTTTCTTAAGTGTTATAAATTCTTTCTCCAAATATCGCAGAGCCAACTCTAACTATTGTTGCTCCTTCCTCTATTGCAATATCAAAATCATTAGACATGCCCATTGATAAATGTGGAAGTTTAACTTTGTATTTATCCTCTAATTTTTCTTTTAGTTCTCTCAATTTAATAAAGTATTTTCTGGATTGTTCTTTATCTTCAGAGTAAGGAGGAATACACATTAAACCTAAAATTCTAATATTCTCTTTACTTAAACAATATTCATATAACTCTTCTAAATTGTTTGGATTAACTCCATACTTTGTTTCCTCATCACCTATATTTACTTCTATTAAACATTCCTGCACTTTATCTATTTTTTTAGCCCTTTTATCTATTTCATCAACTAAACTTTTTCTATCAACAGAATGAATTAATTCGTAATATTTGACTACATATTTAGCTTTATTTGTTTGTAAACCACCTATAAAATGCCAATGAATATCTGGATACTTAGGTTTTAACTCATCAATCTTTTTAATTCCCTCTTGAACTTTATTCTCTCCAAAGTATTTTAGACCTGCATTGTAAGCCTCTATTATTTTTTCAACAGGTTGAGTTTTGGAAGCTCCTAGGAGGATTATTTCATCAGGACTTCTTCCTACTTTTTCAGCAGATTTTCTTATTGTTTCATAAATCTTTTCTAAATTTTTCTTTATATTCATCTATTCTCCTATTAAATTGTTATTATGTAAAAATAATAATAGATTAAAATAGAGTAAACTGAAATCTTAAATTGAAGGGTCTAAAATGATTATAAAGGTTTTGTGGGAAAGCTTTTCCATAGGATTATTACTTTATGGCTCTTATCTTATATATGTTTATATTTGGTTTTCAATAAATAAAATTTTTAAATTTGATATCTTTACATCAAAACTTATTGCCGGTTCTATAATTGGATTAATCCTTTTATACTCATTCTTTAAATGGTTGAGAAAGAAACTAAATGATTTAAAGGAGAGCAAAAGGGATGAAAATAATTGATAAACTAAATAATACAAAAACGAGCATATCATTTGAGTTTTTTCCACCTAAAACTAAAGAGGGTGAAAATTTACTTTTTAATACAATCAAAGAATTACAGAAATTAAACCCTACATTTGTCTCCATAACATACGGAGCAGGTGGAAGCACAAGAGATAGGACTAGAAATATAGTAAAAAGGGTTTATGAGGAAACAAATC
Organism: Hydrogenothermaceae bacterium; assembly: GCA_026985705.1. GTDB lineage: Bacteria > Aquificota > Aquificia > Aquificales > Hydrogenothermaceae > QNZC01. Next base: position 3,699 of record JALSPY010000294.1, read on the forward strand.
TTACAGTTATGGCACATTTAACCTGTATAGGACATACAAACAGTGAGTTAAAAGAGATATTAGATGATTATAAAAAAATAGGTATACAGAACATTTTGGCTTTAAGGGGAGATATACCAGTAGATAAAGAAGAGGATATTCTGAAAGGATGTAAATACGCAAGTGAGCTAGTCTCATTTATAAGAAAAAATTATAAAGATTGGTTTAGTATAGGGGTTGCAGTTTATCCTGAAGCTCATCCAGAAAGTCCAAACTTGGAGAGAGATATTTATTACTTTAAGAAAAAAGTTGAAGCTGGAGCTGATTTTGGAATAACTCAAATGTTTTTTGATAATAGTTATTTTTATAAGTATATAGAACTTCTTGAAAAGGAAGGTATCAATATTCCCATACTAGCTGGAATAATGCCTATTACAAACTTCAAACAGATTAGAAAGTTTGCCTTAATGTGTGGTGCTACTATACCAGAAAGTTTAGTTAAGAAATTAGAAAAGTTTGAAGATAAACCTAAAGAATTAGAAAAAGTTGGAATTGAATTTGCAATAGAACAGTGTAGAGACTTATTAAAGAATGGGGTTAAAGGTTTACACTTTTATACATTGAATAAATCAAAAGCAACATTACAAATATATGAAGCTATAAAGGACTTAATAAGTTAGGAAACACTCTGAATGATTAAAATAGTCTTTAAGGAAAATGAAACAGTCAAAGTTAAGATATTAAAGGATTTCTCTAAAAATTTAGAGAGTTTTCCAAATACCTTATGGATAGATTTGTTTAAAGCTACGAAAGAAGAAATAAGATGGTTATCAGAAAACTTAAAAATAAAAGTTCCAAGTAGAGCTGAAGTTGAGGAAATAGAAAGTTCATCTAGATATTGGGAAGAGGAAGGAATAATAAAAATAAATACATACTTTTTAATAGAAGAAAAGAATAAAAATAGAGATATAGAGCTAAACTTTGTTATCAATGAAAGTATAACTTTTATTTTAAAAGATAAAATACTTATAACCATCAGATATAAAGAGTTATCTACCTTTAATGAAATTATAAAAAGGATGATGACAAACTCAAAACCATATAAAAATGGTTTGTATATATTCGCCGATATTCTTTCATTAAGAATTGATAAAGATGCAGATATTCTTGAAAAGTTAACTAGAGAAATTTCTCAACTAAGTAAGTATGCAATTGCTGGTGTAGATATTACAGAACAGATAATAGAAACAATCTCATTTTATGAAGAAAGTAATATGACAATTAGAGAAAATCTAATAGATAAACAGAGGGTTTTATCTTCACTTTTAAAAAGTTATCAAATACCTTTAGAGTTAAAGGAAGAGTTTAGAATAATGATAAAAGATGTAGCTTCTCTAATTAACTATACTTCATTCAATTTTGATAAATTAACCTATCTACAAAACACCTTTCTAGGTTTGATAAATCTTAAACAGAATAGAATTATTAAAGTTTTAACTATTATATCTGTTCTGTTTGCACCTGCTACATTGGTTGCAAGTATTTTTGGAATGAATTTTCAAGGTATTCCATTTGGAAACAGTAATTTAGGTTTTTGGTTTGGAACGACTATGATAGTTATAGCAATGATTTTAGCAGGTTTATATTTAAAAAATTTAAAATAACCAGTATTTAAAGTTTTATAATAAAATTAAAGTTAAAGAGCAAAAAGGAGGGCTAAATTGGGAATAGGAAAAACTGTAAGACTTGAGAGGATAATAAATAGAAACACAGGTAAGACTGTTATAGTTCCTATGGACCACGGAGTTAGCTCAGGTCCAATAAAAGGTTTAAAGAATATAAGAGAAACAGTTCAAAAGGTTGCAGAAGGTGGAGCAAACGCAATTATTATGCATAAGGGCATTGTAAAAGATGGACATAGAGGAAAGGGAAGAGATGTAGGTTTAATCGTTCATATGTCAGCATCTACAGATTTATCGTTGAGGAAGAATGATAAAGTTTTAGTTTGTACTGTTGAGGAAGCAATAAAGTTAGGTGCTGATGGTGTTTCTATACATGTAAATATAGGAGCTGAAGATGAAAAACAGATGTTAGAAGACTTTGGAGCAGTTTCTAAAGCTTGTCTAGAATGGCAAATGCCGTTAGTTGCAATGTTATACTACAGAGGACCGGAGGTTAAAAACCCATTTGACCCTAAAGCTATCGCCCATATAGCTAGAATTGGAGCAGAGCTAGGAGCTGATATTGTAAAAGTTCCATACACAGGAAGTCCTGATACATTTAGAGAAGTGGTTGAAGGTTGTCCAGTTCCAGTTGTTATTGCAGGAGGTCCAAAAGTTAATTCTGATGAAGAGCTGTTAAAAATGGTTTATGATGCAGTTGTTGTTGCAGGTTGTGCAGGGTTATCTATAGGTAGAAATGTTTTCCAACACGATAATGTGGAAAAAATAACAAAGGTTTTATCTAAAATTGTTCATGAAAATATAACAGTAGAAGAGGCATTAAAAATTTTAAAAGAGGATAGTTAATCCTCTTCTTTCTCTTCTTGTTTGTAATGTTTATCTTCTTCTTTATCTACATCTCCATTATTATTAGATTTATTTAACTGTTCAGTCATCACAGGTTTTACACCAACTCCAAATTCATAAACCAACTTACCCCCAATTCTACCTTGCAACCCAACAACAGAGATTACTATAAATCCCACCAATAGATAAATTCCCATTAATCTAATA
>JALSPY010000295.1 GCA_026985705.1 Hydrogenothermaceae bacterium
AACTAAACTAAATAAGAAAATAGAAAAAAAAGTTAGGAAATATGAGGGAGGGAAGCTGGAAAAGACGGCATCAGTTTTGTCTATAGCCTTGTGTATGTATGACAACTACCCTGAAATGGATATAGATTTGTTGCTTACTGCGATAATTTTATATGGTTTTAGCAGTTTATATACAAAAAGAGAATTCTATGAGCATATAAAAGATTATCCAGAGCTAATACCCTTCCTTTATAGGAAAAAGAGAAAAAAACCTATACTTGAAGTTTTATTGTTTGAGGATTTATTAAAGTTAGATGACAAGATTATGAAATATATATTAAAAAGGAGAGAAGAAAATGGTTGATGCAGAAAGAGTGATATATCAGGATGAAAATCACTTTAATATTCTTTTAGAAGATTTTGGACATGGAGAGATGGTTCAGGCAAATGTTCATATGATTATCGATAATGGAGAAGGGATAATATTAGACCCAGGAGGGCATAAAGTTTTTAAACATCTTTTATCTGAAGTAGGCTCATTAATAGGTTTAAACAATCTTAAGTATATATTCCTTTCACATCAAGACCCAGATATAGTCGCAGCAATAAATGGCTGGTTAATGACAACAAAAGCTACTGCTATTGCATCTAAATTGTGGCTTAGATTTATACCTCATTTTGGGGTAGATAAATTTGTTATTCATAGAATTAAAGGAATAAAAGATACAGGTGGAACTTTAAAACTTGGAAAAAATAAGCTATACATAATACCAGCCCATTTTATACATTCTCCAGGAAATTTCCAAATTTATGACCCTGTTTCAAAAACACTTTATTCGGGAGATTTAGGAGCATCTTTAGGTCAGGATTATATGTATGTAAAAGATTTTAATGAACATATTAAGTATATGGAGGTTTTCCATAGAAGATATATACCTTGTAATAAAGTTTTAAAAACATGGGTAAAAATGGTTAGAAAGTTAGATATAGAAACCATCGCTCCTCAGCATGGAGCTATAATGAAAGGTAAAGATATTGTTAATAAATTTTTAGATTGGATTGAAGATTTAGAATGTGGTTTAGATATAATGGAGCCTATATATGAAATAAACGATAAAGAATTGGAGTTGTAAACTGAAATTAGAACATTATCCTGTTTTACATGAAGAAGTTTTAAAATTTTTTAAAGAAAATATAAGTGATGGAATAGTTGTAGATGCCACCATAGGAGGTGGCGGTCATTCTAATATTCTCTTGGAAAATATCCCTAATATTTATATAGTTGGAATTGATAAAGATGATTTTGCATTAGAAAAAGCAGAAGAAAAACTAAAAAAATTTAGAGGAAGATATAAACTTATAAAAAGTCCTTTTAAAGATATTGATAAAGTTCTAAAGGAGGTGAATATTTCTAAAGCTTCAGGTTTCCTATTTGATTTTGGAGTTTCTATGTTCCAATTAAAGGAATACAGAGGTTTCTCATTCCAAAGGGAAGAACCACTAGATATGAGAATGGATACATCTCAAGAGTTAACCGCTTACTATGTTGTAAATTATTATCCTTTAGAAGAATTAGAAAGAATATTAAAAGAGTATGGAGAGGAAAAATTTTATAAGAAAATTGCAAAAAGTATAGTTGAAAGAAGAAAAAAGAAAAAGATTGAAACTACAAAAGAATTAGCAGATTTAGTCTTTAAGATATATCCTAAACCTTTAAGATATAAAAAAATACATCCTGCAACTAAAACCTTCCAAGCTATAAGAATAGAGGTTAATAATGAATTAGATGAAATTAAAGAAGCTTTACCAAAAGCTATAAATCTATTAGAAAATGGTGGTATAATTCAGGCTATATCTTTTCACTCGTTAGAAGATAGAATTGTAAAAAATATATTCAAAGAGGAAAAAAGATTAAAGAAATTGGAAATTTTGACGAAAAAACCTATAATACCTACAAAGGAAGAAATACTAGAAAATCCAGCATCTAGAAGTGCAAAATTAAGAGTAGGTAAGAGGTTAGCTTAAATGATGGTAAGAATTAAAGAAAGACTTTTTGAAATAAAATTAGAAATAAAACTTTTTCTTAGATTTTTGCCTTTATCTATAATCTTATTTGTTATGGGGGGATTTTTAATAATTTACAATATTCATTATATAAAAGTTGATAATGAAATAGTTAGAACTAGTCAAAACATTCTCGCTATTCAGGAAAATATACTTAATTTAAAAAAGGAGAAGAGTAAGCTTATTTCACCTAAAATTGTTGAGAGTAGAGCAAAAGAAGAACTAAATATGGTAGATGTAAATTTAGAAAAAGTTAGATTTCTAGTTAATGAATGAAAGGCGAATAATATTTGTATCTTTTCTGTTTATTATAGGATTTTTTATTATTATCTTCCGCCTAGTAGATTTACAGACAAGGGATAAAGAAATATTAGAGGAACTTATAAAAAAACAGTATATAAGAGAAGAAAAAGTTATTCTTCCACGAGGAGCTATATACGACAGTAATGGAAATATTCTTGCTATAAGCATACCAAAATTAACAGTTTTTGCTATTCCAAAATATATAAAAGACAAAGAAAAAGTTTCAGAAGAATTGTCTAAAATATTAAAAATTTCTAAAGAAAATATTTTAAGAAAATTAGAGAAACATAAAAGTTATGTTGTTATATCTGATAGTGTTGATAAATCCTTAAAGAAAGAAATTGAAGCTCTTAGGTATAGATTAAAAGAATGGAATATAGGTTTATTGGATAACTCAAAAAGAATTTATCCTTTTGATGAGCTCGCAGGTTCAACTATAGGTTTTGTAAATAAAATAACAGGTAAAGGTGCAGAAGGTTTAGAGTATAAGTATAACAGCATACTAGGAGGAGGGCTAAAGAAAATAAGATTTATAGCAGATGCTACAGGAAAACCTTTACATATTATAGATACTTTAGACAATATATCCCAAAGTAAAGATATAGTCTTAACAATTGACAGTAATATTCAACATATAGCTGAAGAAGTTTTAAATAGGTATGTAAAACTTAGAAAACCTAAAGGAGCTTTAATACTGATTGTTGACCCTAATACTGGTGATATAGTAGCTAATGCTACATATCCAAATTACAATCCCAACAGATATTGGAAATACAAAATAAGGAAAAATATAACCTTTCAAAATGCATATGAGCCCGGTTCTTTAGCAAAACCATTTGTTTTAGCAAAGGCTATAGAAAGCAGGAACATAGATTTAGAAAAGAAGTATTTTTGTGAGTGGGGAAAAATAGTGATAGATAACGTTAGGATTAAAGACCATACACCATTTGGTGAGCTAACTGTAAGGGATATTATCGTACATTCTTCCAATGTTGGAATTATCAAAATTGCTTTAGAGGAAAATCCTAAAGAGTTATACGACCTATTTTTCAAACTTGGATTTGGAAAATCTACAGGAACGTTTCCCGGTGAAACTTCTGGAAAATTAAGACGGAATTATCTACCTGTAAATGTAGCGTATCTTTCCATAGGGCAATCCTGGACAGCCTCCCCCATACAGATAGCTATGGCTTACAGCTCTATTGCAAATGGTGGATTACTTTTAAAACCTAGAATACTAAAAAAGGTTATTGATAAAAAAACAGGAAAAATTGAAGAAAATAAACCTACAGTTATAAGAAGAGTATTTAGAAGGGAAACTACAGATATTTTAAAAGGTGTTCTCTTGGATGTTGTAGAAAAGGGAACAGCTAAAAGAGGTAAATCAAAATTTTACACTATAGCAGGTAAAACTGGAACAGCACAAAAGTATGACCCAGAATTGAAAAGATTATCAACTGAGAAGTATTACACTTGGTTTGCAGGTTTTTTCCCAGTTACAAATCCTAAATATACTATCGTTATACTTTTTGATGAGCCACAGAAAATTGGTGAAAAAGAAAAAATTGGTGGTGGTTCTGTATCTGCACCTATCTTAAGAGATTTAGTTGACAGAATAATGTTTTACAAAAAAATAAAACCAGATAAGAGCGGTAATTGAAAGATTTTTAAATAATTTAAAATAATTTTTATAAATTTTATTATATAAAGAGGGGTATTAAATGGAAGATAATAATAGGAAAGATATGGTTATTGCTGGTAAACTTCATAAAACACATGGGGTAAGGGGAGATTTAAAAGTTGAGATTTATCCTCCAAATTTTAAGATGCCAGAGAGAATTTATATAAAAAACAAAGAAGGTGGTTTTAAAGCTCTAGATGTTTTAGCATATTCAAAAAAGAAAGGGTTAATAAAATTTAAAGGGTATGAAGATTTAGATAAAGCTAAAGAGCTTAAACATAAATACTTTTATGTAGAAAAAGCAAAACTACCAAAGTTGAAAGAAGATGAGTTTTATGTTTATCAGTTAATAGATAAGGAAGTGATATTTAATGGAAATAATATTGGAAAAGTTATAGAGGTAGATGACAGATTATCTACTGCATATCTAATAATCAAATGTGCAGATGAAAAAGTTAGACATTTACCTTTTATAAGTGAATTTATAAAAAAGATAGATGAAGAAAAAAATACAATAGAAGTTGATTTACCTCAAGGTTGGTTGACACTTTAAACTGATCTTTAGCATTGTTTAAAATTCTTCTTATATTTATATTTAAATCTAGGAGTTTTCTAAATTTTTTCTGAGGTTTAAATGGGAATAAGCCCAGAAACAATAGAGGAAGTGTATAAAACTGCAAATGTTTATGATGTTATTTCAGACTATCTATCATTAAAAAGAAGTGGTTCAAATTACCTGACTTTATGTCCATTCCATACGGAAAAAACACCTTCCTTTGTAGTTTCTCCTACAAAAAACATATGGAAATGCTTTGGATGTGGTAAGGCTGGAGATAGCATTAAATTTTTAATGGAATATAAAGGTTTATCTTTTTCTGAAGCTGTAATTGAGATAGCAAATAAATATGGAATAACTGTAAAGTATATTGGAAACACAGAAGAAGACTTAGAAAGGAAAAATTTATTTTCTGTAATACAAAAAGTCGCAGATTTTTATAGGGAAAATCTGAAAAAGTCTAAAGAAGCTAAAAGTTATTTAAAGGAAAGAAATATTTTTTCATCAACAATAGAAACATTTTCCATTGGATATTCTCCATATGATACACAGAAACTAATAAAATTTATGGAAAGTCAAGGAATTACTATAGAAGAGTTAAAAAAAGTTGGGGTATTAGTTCAATCATTAGATGGTGAAATTAAAGATAGATTTAAAGGACGAATAATATTTCCTATAAGAGACCATTTAGGTAGAGTTGTTGCTTTTGGTGGAAGAATTATATCTCCAAATATTTCATCAAAATCTCCAAAATATTTAAACTCCCCTGAAACTAAGATTTACAATAAGAGTAAAGTTTTATACGGTTTTTTTGAAGCTAAAGATTACTTGAGAGAGAAAAAGTATGGAATTATAGTTGAGGGATATTTTGATTTACTCTCTATGTATCAGATAGGTTTTAAAAATACTGTGGCAACTTTAGGGACATCTCTCACCGAATATCATGCGAAACTTTTAAAAAAATTTGTAAACAAAGTTATTTTGATGTTTGATAATGATAAAGCAGGAAAGGAAGCAGTTATAAGAGCAAGTAAAATATTGCTATCACAGGATATAGATGTTTACTATTCACCTTTAACTGAAAAAGACCCTGATGATTTAGCTAAAAGAGGAATTAAAGAGGTAGAAAATCAGTTAAATAAATCTAAAGATATATTCGTTTTTTTACTTGAAATTTTAAGAAAAAAGAATGATATTAAAGAAAAACAGAAAATTACAAAAATTTATCTAGAGCTTGTTTCATACATACCAGATAAAACAAAAATAGGTTTTTTAATAGATAGATTATCTAAAGAAACGGGATTAAATAAAAATTTTCTAAATGAAGAGCTGAAAAAATTTATTGGTAGGACATACAGTAAAGAAAATAAAAAAACTAAGGGAAAAATTGAAATTACTAATTTAACACAGAATGAGATTTTAGTTTTAAAGGCTTTGTTAGAAAACAGAGATAAAGTATTGACAAAGTTTAAATATTTTGATAAAATAGAAAGCTCCGAATATTTTAAAAGTTTGCTATTCAGTATATTAAACGAACAAACCGAAGAAGAAATATTCAACAAAATTTTATCATATGAAGTTTCTACAAATCCAGATATAGCATCGGAAATATTACATAAAATGCATGAACGCTGGAAAGAGAAAGAGATAGAGCTTGAATTAATCTACAATTGTAAAACGAAGGAAGAAAAGGCTATAGAGCTAATAAACAAGATAGTACAAAGAAAACAAAAAATAAAATAAAAATTAAAAAATTCCTACAAGGAGGTATACTTTATGCTTCATGAAAAGGATGAAGTA
>JALSPY010000296.1 GCA_026985705.1 Hydrogenothermaceae bacterium
CTGGATTTCTAAAGATATGCTTTTTACTGAACTTACTTCTAGAAAGGTTTTTGTTATTTGAATATTCATTTTGTCAAACCTCCCCTTTTGATAGTATAAATTATAACATTCTATGCTTTTAATTTTGGTAGAGTTATATAAAGTTGAAACTGGTAAAGTTTTGATATGTAAACTTTAAAATACTAAAATCTATAAAAAAACATAATATCAGAGAATTTGAGAATACAAACAAAAATGAAGAGTTATATTTCTTTTAAAAAATGAATTGATAAGCTTAACCCTAATTTCCAATTAAAACCTTAAGAATAATTTAAAACTATAAAGCTAAAATAAAAGAGTGAATTTAAGTCAAAAAACCTTCCCAAAAACAGCCATAATATTCTCAATTCCCATATACTTTAATCTACTAAAAGTTGCTTCTATTTTTTTCCTAACTTTTTTCAAAAAAGATTGTTTTCCTCTCTGTTTATTATCAACTTTTCCCTTCTTTATTGCCTCTAACTCTATATTTAGTTGTTCATATGTGGCTATTATCAATGCAAGCTTATATCCAAACCATTATCTATTCCCATTATTATTGCCTTTATATATTTTCCCTTTTACTCTCTTACATCTTCTTATCTTTGTGAGTTTATAAATAGAAAGTTGAAGCATAAACCAAAAAGGTTATCAATTCACTGTCAGAAAATTTTGTTTTTTTATTTTTATTTTTTTCTAGATTGGAAACTAAGGTTATTAACCATCTAATATCCTTTCAATTCATTAATAATAAATCTTATGTTAAACTAACAAAAATCAGCTTTTCAGTGGGAGGGTTTGAATGACTATAAAAACGACAGCCTTTGGATATCCTAAAATTGGTTCAAATAGAGAAATGAAAAAGGCTATAGAAAGTTATTGGAAAAATGAAATATCAAAGGAAGAACTTTATAAGAGATTAGAAGAAGTTGATGCAGAGAGAATGTCTAAAGTTATAAATGCAAATCTTGATTATATACCTTCAAATGATTTTTCACTTTACGACTTTGTTCTAGATGTATCAACTATGTTTGATGTTATTCCAAGTAGATTTAGAAATATTGAGGACAGCTTGGACAGATACTTTGCTATGGCTAGAGGAACAGACAAAGCTATTGCCTGTGAAATGACCAAATGGTTTGATACAAACTACCACTACATAGTTCCTGAGTTTGAAGGTGGTTTTAAACTTGTAAAAAATAGACCTTTAATCTCTTATAAGTGGGCTAAAGAAAAATTTGGAGTAGAAACAAAACCTGTATTGGTTGGACCGTTTACATACATATATCTTGGAAAGGTCTATGAAAGACAGGAAGGCTCTCTTTTAATGAAAATGATAAAAGCTCCTGAAAGTGAAAAATTTAGACCTTTAGTTTTAGAAATAGCTTCTCTATACAACGAGATACTTTTAGAGCTACAAAGGGAGGGAGTAAAGGCAGTTCAACTAGATGAACCAGCTTTAGTTTTAGATTTAACTGAAGAGCAAATACAGACACTGATAGATGCCTACAAAGTAGTAATGCATGACATAAACAATTTAGAAGTTTTTGTTCATACATACTATGAAAGTTTAGATAACTTTGAAAAGATAACCAGAGAGCTACCTGTTTCTGGTATTGGTTTAGACTTTGTCGTTAATAATGAGAATTTAGAAAATATTAAAAAGTTTGGGTTTCCTACAGACAAAAAATTAATAGCAGGTGTAATTTCTGGTAGAGACCCTTGGAAAACTGATTATAAGGAAGTTTTATCCTTAATAGATGAGATTTTAAAGTATGTTCCAGAAGAAAACCTTGTTCTTTCAAATGCTGCTCCATTATTCCATCTACCAGTTTCTTTAGAGCCAGAGAAAGGACATTTAGACAATGATTTGATAGGATTGTTGTCATTTGCAGATGAAAGATTAGAAGAGTTAAAAACTTTAAAAGAGATAATTAATGAAGGAAAAGATATTCCTGTCCAAACATTACAAAATTTAAGGGATAAGTTTAAAAATGAGAATGTTAGAGAAGCAGTTAAAGATATAGATAATCAGGATATAAAGAGACCTCATGAGTTTAAAGAGAGATATAAAAAACAGATAGAGTTATTAGGATTACCTAGATTTCCAACAACAACAATTGGAAGTTTTCCTCAAACTAAAGAAGTCAGACAGACAAGAGCTAAATTTAGAAGAGGGGAAATATCTAAGGAAGAGTATGACAGATTTATAAAAGAACAGATAAAGAAAGCTGTAGAAATACAGGAAGAAATCGGATTAGATGTTTTTGTTCACGGTGAATTTGAAAGAACTGATATGGTGGAGTTTTTCGGTGAGAAAATGGAAGGTTTTGCATTTACTAAAAATGGTTGGGTTCAGTCTTACGGAACAAGATGTGTAAGACCACCAATAATATACGGAGACGTGTCCAGACCTGAACCGATGACAGTTGAAGAGATAGTTTACGCACAAAGTTTAACAGATAAACCAATGAAGGGTATGCTAACAGGACCAACAACAATATTAAATTGGTCTTTCTATAGAAAAGATATACCTAAAAAAGAAATTGCATATCAGATAGCTTTAGCTTTAAGGGAAGAGGTTTTAGATTTAGAAAAAGCTGGTATAAAAGTTATTCAGATAGATGAGCCTGCATTCAGGGAAGGGCTACCTTTAAAGAAGAGAAAACAGGAAGAGTATCTAAATTGGGCTGTTAAAGCATTTAGACTAACGAACAATACTGTAAAGGAAACTACTCAAATACATACACATATGTGTTATTCAGAATTTAACGAGATAATAGAATGGATTTACAATATGGATGCTGATGTTATTTCAATAGAGGCATCTAGGTCTAAAGGTGAAATAATAGAAGCCTTTGAAAAATTTAATTATGACCACGGTATAGGTGTAGGAGTTTACGATATACACTCTCCAAGAGTACCACCTGTTGAAGAAATGCTTGAAATAGCAGAGAGAACTATTCAGGTTATAGACAAAAATTTAGTTTGGATAAATCCTGACTGTGGTTTAAAAACTAGACAGTGGGAAGAGGTTATTCCAGCTTTGAAGAATATGGTTCAAGTGGCGAAAATATTAAGGGAAAAATACGGAGATAAATACGATTGGTAGTTTTACTTTTTTCTCTTTTTCTTATCTTTAAAACTGTAGAGTATTTTAAGGAGGAGAATAGATATGTTTAAAAAAGAATTAACATTAGGGGCTTTATTATTATCAGTAGGTATTGCCAATGCTATACCACTATTTGACGGAGAGTTTACAGTTGGTGTAGTTCAACAAAAACCTGATGGTTGGTTAAAGTATAAAGGGACAACTGTAGATTTAAGAAAGGATTTAGGATTTGATGACAAAACTAAGTTTTTTGCAAAAGCTAAATTAGAGCATCCTATCCCACTACTTCCTAATATATATCTCCAATATATGCCAATGGAATTTAAAGGTGATAGAACTACTGCATTTCAATTTGATAATAAAGTATTTGCTGGGAATATCCATACTGAGGTTCAACTAGACCACTATGATATAGGTTTATACTACAATGTGCCTATGGTTTCAGCTATGACTTCAGGAGTGTTTGATGCAGAAGTTGGTTTAGTAGTTAGAATTATAGATTTCAAAGAAAAAGTATCTGATGGGACTAAAACTTCAACTGCAGACTTTACAGCTCCTATACCTATGTTATATGGAAGTATCAGCATAAATCCAGTTGATTTACTTTCTGTTGTAGTGGAGGGTAAAGGTATCACTTACAACAACAATTACTACTACGATTTTTCAGGAGAAGTTAGATTATCTCCATTTAATGCGGTTGTTATGAAACCTTTTATATCCCTAGGATACAAAATAGAAAGATTAAGAATAGATGATGTTAGTAATGTTTATGGAGATATAAGAATAAAACAGCCTTACATATCAATGGGGATAAACTTCTGAAGAGGATAAACTTCTGAAGAGGTAAAAAATGAAAAGGTCTCTTAAATTTCTTATTTTTTCTTCCTTTTTCTTAACTTCTTATAATTTTTCAAAGGCTGTAAGTTTAACACCTAAAGAGCTTAACATATACGGTGATAATTCTTACCTTATATCTGAGTATATTACAACTGTAAAAGGATGGAAGGGTCTATCTATTAACATACCTAAAAATTCATTAGTTTTTGTTGAGCCTTTAAGTTGTAATTTAGAGTATGTTGAAGATAGAAAGCTAACATCTTTAAAAGATTATAAAGAGCTAAAGGAGGAAATAAAAACATTAGAAGCTCAAATCTTAGCTTTAAAATCTATACTGAAACTTTCTAACAATCTAAATTTTGAAAAAAATACTAAATATATAAATTCAATAAAGGCTTTAGAAACTTTTTTTGAAAAAAAATACCTAGAGTATATAGAGTTAAAAAATAAATTAAATAAAAAAGAAAAAAATTTACTTTATATAAAGAAAACCGTCCAACCTGTGAATATATCTGTATTTTGTAAATCAATAGAAACTGTAAAGATAAAGACAAGGTCTCCTATAAATGCTAAAAGTGAAGTGTTTTACTATGTTTTAGGAAACACTAGAAAAAATACAGTATACTTGGAGAATAGAATTAAGTTAAAGGTAGATAGAGATTTAAAAAATATAAAGGTAAATATATTTCAGTATAAAACAAAAGCTCCATATATGGAGGATAATCCATATCCTATGAGAATGATGAAAATGGCTAGTCCTCAAAGGGAATATACAGAGGCAACAACCAGATATTTTTACACTATAAGTAATGTATCCTTAAAAAGGGATTTAAATAAAAATATTCTTATATCTAAGACTATTTTGCCTGCAAACTTTCAGATAGTTATAAACGGAAGATACGGTAGTATCCCAAATCTAATTGCATATTTAAGACCTAAAAAAATGTTTCCTTCAGCGAAGGCATACTTCTATATTGATGGTGTATTTTTGAAGAGTGCTTATATGAAAACCCTCCAAAGGGGAGAAAAGAATAAAATATCCTTTGGTGAAGATAAATTAGTAAAGGTTTATAAAGAAAAAGTAAAAGATATTACAGTTAAAATATCAAAGAATATAAAAACAAGATATGTTAAATGGAGATATACAATAAAAAATAAACATAATAAAAAGATTTTAGTTAAACTAATTGATTATATTCCTGTTTCTAACTCATACAAAATAAAAATAGAGCCTGTTAGTAGTTTATTATGGAAAAAGTATAACAGATTAAATGGTAAGTTAATTTGGGAGTTTAGTATTCCTGCTGGAAAGAAGTATATACTTGAATTTGGCTACAAAGAAACCAAACCTATAGAAAGTAGTAATGGAAAATAAAAGATTATATAAAGTAATATCTGTATTAACCAATCTTTTAAAAGGAAAAAAAGAAGCTATTCAGTTAACTTTAATAGCTTTTTTTTCAGAAGGCCATCTTCTTATAGAAGATTTACCGGGATTAGGAAAAACTACATTAGCATTAAGTATTGCCAAAGTTTTAAATCTAGATTTTGGGAGAATACAGTGTACGAGTGATTTGCTACCTACAGATATAACTGGAGTTAAAATTTACGATAAGAAAACTGGGGAATTTATTTTTTATAAAGGTGCTATATTTAACAATATAGTTTTAGTAGATGAGATAAACAGAACAACTCCTAAAACTCAAAGTGCATTACTTGAGGCAATGGAAGAAAAGCAGATAACAATTGAAGGAGAGACATATCAATTGCCAAATCCATTTTTTGTTATAGCTACACAGAACCCAGTAGAGTATTACGGAACATTTCCTTTACCTGAAGCTCAGTTAGATAGATTTTCTTTAAAAATAAATATAGGTTATCCTTCAAGAGAGGAAGAAAAAGAAATTTTATTAGGTGGAAATAAGAGAGATGAGATAGAAAATTTAAGACCAATCTTAAATAGAGAAGATATTTTTAAAATAAAAGAAGAAATTAAGAAAGTGTATATATCAGATAAGATAATAGATTACATACTTGATATAGCAAACTATACTCGCTCAAATGAGATGTTTTTATCAGGTTTATCTGTTAGAGGAACTTTAACTATATCAAAATTGGCAAAAGCTAGAGCATACTTTGAAGGTAGGGATTTTGTAATACCAGAGGATATAAAATATTTAGCCCCTTATTCTATTCCACACAGAGTTTTATTAAAAGATGAGTATGAGGAAATAAATAAGGAGGAAGTTATAAAATCAATTTTAGAAGAAATAAAAGTGCCGATAGTTTAAAAATATAATAATAAATCTTATGTTATAATAATAAAAAATAAAAAATAAAATAAATAAAATTAAAGGTATATATATGAAA
>JALSPY010000297.1 GCA_026985705.1 Hydrogenothermaceae bacterium
AAGTAGGCTATATAGAGATTTATCAAGCTACTCACAGATACCATTAGAAAAATTAAAGAAATATACATACTCATACATAGGTTTAAATTCTATTAGACATATATTTATGGTTGCTTCAAGTTTAGACAGTATGGTTATAGGTGAGCCTCAAATTGTTAAACAGTTTAAAGATGCTTTTACAAAGGGTAAAAAGCTAGGAACAGTAAAGTATATACTTTCTAGACTTGGTGATAAAGCAATAAATGTTTCAAAAAAAATTAGAACAAATACAAACATAAGCAAAAAGGCAGTTTCAATAAGTTATGTTGCAATAGAGCTTGCAAGGAAGATTTTTGATACATTAGAGGATAAGGTTGTTTTACTCATAGGTGCAGGTGAGATGGCTGAGTTAGCAGCTAGACATTTAGCTTCTAAAAATGTTAAACATATCTTCATATCTAATAGGACATTTGAAAAGGCAGTTGAGCTTGCAAATGAGTTTGGTGGAAGCACGATAAGATTTGAAAAACTTCATCAGTTTTTACCTGAAGCTGATATTATCATTGTTTCAACTGGGGCAAAAGAACCAATTTTGAGAAAAGAGCATTTTATAGATGTTGTAAAAAAGAGAAAAGGAAAACCAATTTTTATTATAGATATATCTGTTCCTAGAAATGTTTCCGATGATGTTAATGAGTTAGATAGTGTTTATCTCTACAATATTGATGATTTAAAATCTGTGGCTGATAAAAATCTGCAAGATAGGAAATTATCAGGTGAAAGGGCTAAACTTATAGTGGAGAAGGAAGCTCTTAAGTTTTATAAATGGTTAAAACAACAGAAAGTTTATCCTATTATAGCCAATTTAAAGGAGTTCTCTGAGAATATTGTAGATTATCAGCTGGAACAACTTTATAAACAGATGCCATATCTAAATGAGAAGGAAAGGGAAAATATAAGATTGATGGTTAATGCAGTTGTAAAGAAACTTTTACACAGACCTATAACATACCTAAAAAATAAAGCTTCTACAGAAGATAACGAAAAGTTTATTAGAGAATTTGAAGAGATGTTTTTAAAAGGCTCTGATAATTTATCAAGATTTTTAGTTAAGAAGTTAGAAGAGAAAAAAAATGAAAAGTAAAGTATTGACAACAATTATTCTTTTTGTAGGGGCAGTTTTTTTATTCGACTTGATAAATAGTGTACTAACACAACAAAAAATATCTAATATTAAATATTCCTATCAGGAGATTAGAGATTTTACAATAATAGGAAAAACAGATACAGATTATTATCTTGAGGGAGAAGTTTTAAAGGAGTTCAGAGATAAAATATATATCAAACCTTTTAATTTAACCTACTTTAAAAATAGTAAACCTATATTTATTAATTCAAAGAAAGGAATATATTTTAAAGAAAAAAAACTTTTAAAACTTATAGAAGATGTTGTGATAAAAACAAATGATATAAAAATGCTAACAGAAAGATTATCTATTTATACACAGAATAATACTGCAGAAACTAAAAATGATGTTTTAATAACAGGAAAGAGAATAAAAACATATGGAAATGGTGCTTTTATTGATATGAATAAAGAGGAAATTAATATTTATAAAGTTAAATCAATATTTGAATAATGGAGTTGAAAATTGAGAAAAATAGTCTTTAGTATATTTCTAGCTTTAATATTTATATCCTCTTCATTTAGTGAAAATAAAAAAAGTGTGGAGCCAATTGTTATAGAGGCCAACGAATTGGTCTTCAATCAAAAAAGTAATAAGGCTGTATATACTGGAAATGTTATTGTTAAAAAGGGAGATATGACACTTTACGCTGATAAAATGGAAATATTTTTAGATAGAAATGGTGATATAAGTAAAATTGTAGCTACCGGTGATGTTAGATTTTATAAAAAACCTGATAAAGAAGGTAGAGGAAATATAGCTATATATGAAAAAAAATCAGATACTATAACTTTAAAAGGTCAAAATGCAGTTCTTAAACAAGGGGAAAATATAGTAGAAGGAGAGTTTATTGTTTATCACATAGATACAGAAATTACGGAGGTTAAATCTAACAAGAAAAAACAGAGAGTTAAAACTGTCCTATTTCCTAAAGAAAAGGAGGGGAATAAATAAAAGATGAACTATCTAGAATACTATGGATTAAAGGAGGATCCTTTCAAGATTACACCAGATTACAGATATTTTTATCCTTCCCATTCCCATAAAAAAGCAGAAAATTTATTAAAGTTTGTTATAGATAATGGGGAAGGATTTTGTCTTATAACAGGAGAACCGGGATTAGGAAAAACCACTGTAATAAGAAAATTTATATCTACACTCTCAAAAAATATAATATATGCCTTTGTCCTTACTCCAAAGTTATCTCCAGAAGAGTTTTTAAATGTAGTTTTAGATGATTTAGGATTAAATATAACTAATTCTCAATCTAAACACGAATTATTAAAAAGATTTAGAGATTTTTTAATAGAGAAGATTAAAGATGGAAAAAAGGTCTTAATTATAGTTGATGAAGCCCAGAATCTTCCCGTTGAAACATTAGAAGAGTTAAGGCTTTTATCAAATTTGGAAACTGAAGATGAAAAGTTAGTTCAGATAATCTTACTTGGTCAGCCAGAGTTAGAAAAAAAACTGAAAAATCCAAAGTTGAGACAGTTAGACCAGAGGATACCTAACAGAATAAAATTAGAGCCTTTAACAAAGGATGAAACTGCAAAGTATATACATCATAGGTTAGTTATTGCAGGGAATAAAAGTATTAGATTTGATGAAAGGGCAATTGATAAAATATATAAATATTCAAAGGGTATTCCAAGAATTATTAATATCTTATCCTCTAGAGCTCTAATGTCAGCATTCTTAAACGGTTCATTTTTAATTAAGCCTCAACATATAGAAAGTGCTAAAGAGGCTATTAATACAGACTTTGTGATTAAAGAAAAAGTAAATTGGAAAAAGTATATAACTAAGAAAAACTTAATCTTATTTTTACTATTTGTAGCCAACACTTTAGGTATAGCCTTCATAACTTACCAAATATTAAATAAGTTTTTTCCTTAAAACCTTATTTTATCTCCTTTGGAGAAACGTCTATAATAAGCTTTATAGCTCTTTTAGTTGCCATATTAAAAAGTTCCTTTAGTAAAAATTTCTCTTTAAAATCCTTTAATATTATCTGGTATCTAAATTTTTCTCTTAAATATGGGTAATATGCAAAAAATACACCTTCATAATCTATATCTTTAATATTAAACTTCTCTAACCAATCTTTAAACAACTTCTCAACATGAGACTTCTTTAATTCTTTTCCTTCAAAACTTAAAAGGATAAATTGTTTAAAAGGTGGATAATTTAAAATCTTCCTTCTATCTAACTCATTTTTATAAAAAAGCTCTATACTTTTATTAATTAAGCTTTTTATTCCAATATGTTCCCTTTTATTTGTTATTAGAATGTAGTTTTTAGTAGACTTAATATATGGATAAACAACCGCTCTAAAAAATTTTTCATCAGCTTTAAAGTCTGCTTTTCTTAAAAATATATCTGGAAAAATATTTACAACTGTTTCATATTTATCAAACAATAACTCTTTATCAATTATGGTTGTTTCAACTCGTATTCTTTTATCTGGAAAAATTTTCTTTAGTTCCCTTTCTAACTTTTCAACTCCAAAACCAAACTGAGATAATCTGTTTCCACAATGAATACAATTATTTATAAATTCATATTTAGTATTACATAATGGACATTCTAATCTTTTAGGGTTTATATGAACCTTTAATGGAATATCACATCTTTCACAGGTTATCTCTGTCTGACAGACTTCACAGTAAAGTATTGAAGAATAACCTTTTCTATTAGCTAACAGTAGAATGTTATCTTTATCTTTTAGTAGATATTTTAACTTTTCGTCTATTTCTGAATAATTAAAGCTCTCTATAATAATTTTACTTTTTATGCTTTTTAATAAATCTCTATTTTCCTTAAAGGATTTAGCTAAACCTTTTTCCTTTAGATAAACAGTTTCAACTGAAGGAGTTGAAGAAGCAAGTATAAATGTAAGATTTTTTTTATTTTTATAAAGTTTATAACCAAAGTTTCTGATATCAAATCTAGGAACTCTCATAAGTTTATAACTGTTAGAATGCTCTTCTTCTATCACAAGTAAGGATAGATTTTTTATTGGTATAAATATTGATGAGAATGTTCCTATACATACCAATCCTGACAGATTTTTTAGATTAAACCAAGTTTTAATTTTTTCTTTGCTTTTTAATCCGTCAAAGTATATATAAAGTTTATCTTCAAAGATAGGTTTAAGAAATTTATACGCCTTTTTTAATGTTGCTACATTTGGAAAAATTATTAACGAGCTTTTACCTTCATATATACTGTTTGCAATTAAGTTGACATAATTCTCTAATCTTTTTTCAATTCTTTCTGATGAGTATAGAAATATACCTTTTTTTAAAAACTCTTTTCCAAATGGCTTTATATTCTGTTTTAATCTAAACTGCTCTGTTTCTTCTAAAAAGTATAAATTTTCCTTTTTTAATAAACCCTTATTTATGAGAGATTTTATAGTTATTGGGGAAAAACCTATCTCTGTTAAATCCTCATAACTTGTTTCTCCAACAGATATTACATATTCTAATAGCTCCTTCTGTCTTTTAGGAAGTTTATAACTGTCAGTGATATTAACAGTTGTATAGATTATATAGTTGTTGAAACCTATCTTTTCCCATCTATTTTTTGATTTTATATACTTCCATCTTAAACTATCTGGCATCCCGTAGTATAAAGTTAATCCTATTGGAGAGAGATAAAATTCAGAAAGCTCTTTTAATAATTCTATATATTCCTTTGAGTAAATCGGATATCTATCAGGAATTTCTTCTATATCCTTTATCTCAAAATCAAATTTATCGATATCTGATATTTCTTTAACATCAGTTATTATTCCAACTGTTTTTGTTTTTTTTAAAGGAACTAAAACTCTTCTTCCTATAAGCTCTTTATCAGGTAAATTTTCTGTTTTACTTTTTTTTAATCTGTAAATGTAAGTTTCAAAAACGGGAATAGGAACGGCAACTTCAACTATTATGTAATCATCTTTCATTCTTTTTTTGACAATCTTCACATATTCCGTAAATCTCTAACCTGTGGAAAGTTGGTTTAAAGTTGTAATCTTTGCATATATTATTTTGTAATTCTTCTATTTCTTCAGAGTGAAATTCAATTATTTTTCCACATTTTTCACAAACTAAATGGTCGTGGTGCTCCTTTAATGCAACTTCATAAAGGGTTTTATTTTTAAACTTTATAACTTCATTTACTATTCCTAATTCTTTTAAGATATTTAAAGTTCTGTAAACAGTTGAGCGAGAAACATCTAAATTATGTTTCTTAAAATCTAAAACAATATCTTCTATCTCAAAATGTCCTTTTGTTTCTAAAATCTTTCTTAATATATCCTCCCTCTGTCTAGTATATCTTAAACCTTTTTCTTTTAAATATTTTTTGAACTTCTCTTTAACTATTTCCTCTAAACAAGCCATAATATCTACCTAATAGATTGATTAAAATTATAAAATTATACATTATTCGTAAACTATCTTTGGTGTGATAAAGATTAGCAACTCTCTATTATCAATCTGTTTATATTGATATTTAAATAACCAACCTAGAAGAGGAATACTTCTTAAGATAGGAACTCCACTTTCTCCGTTTCCTTCCTGCTTCTCTAAAACTCCACCGATAACTATAGTTGTTCCATCTTTAGCTATTACTTTACTTTTAACTTCCTTTGTTTGTATAGGAGGCTGTCCATTTATTACATTTCCAAAATCTGGAACATCCTGTTTTAAAGCAATATTCATTATTATATAACCGTCTTTTGTTGTTCTTGGAGTTACCTCTAACTTTAACTCTGCCTTTTTAAACTGAACTGATGCAGTTGTAGCTCCAGTTGTTGAAACTACACTTGAGTATGGTATTTCTATACCTTGGGAGATTACTGCTTTCTCACCATCTATAGTTATAACCTTTGGTCTAGACAAAATTTTAGTTTTTCCTACAGTTTCTAATGCAGCTAGTTTTAGATCTAAATTACTTCTGTCCCAAAGAACGCCTAAGTTTAAAATAGCTCCTGCTGCGGTTGGTATATTACCTGTTCCTAAATCAAAGGATAAACTTCCACTTCCGAAGTTTATACCACCTCTAACTGTTGCATGGGTATCATCCATTAAAACGTTTATAGGACTTCCTTTTTGAACTCCCCACTGTATACCTAAGTCTCT
>JALSPY010000298.1 GCA_026985705.1 Hydrogenothermaceae bacterium
AATAAGGAGAAAGTTATAAAATCAATTTTAGAAGAAATAAAAGTGCCGATAGTTTAAAAATATAATAATAAATCTTATGTTATAATAATAAAAAATAAAAAATAAAATAAATAAAATTAAAGGTATATATATGAAAGAAGACATTTCTATCGATAGAAAAACTTTGTCCGATAGAAAAACCTTGTCAAATGTTCAAATAATTTGCGATGAAGATGAAATTGATTTAGTAGAGATAATAAAAATTTTGAAAAAAAAATATAAGGTAATTTTATTTACAACTCTTTTTTCTCTTACCCTGGCAACTAGTTATATATTTTTAGCAAAACCTATTTACGAATATAAAATACTTTTATATATTCCTAGCTATCCTAATTTAAGGAGTAATATAGAAAGTGTTAAGTTTATTTTGGATGAAATAAATAATAACTTAAAAAACAATAAAACATTTTTTCTTAATAAAGTTTTAGATAATATTTCTATAGATAATAAAAAAAATATGGAGACAAAAAGCTTAACTTTAACGCTAAAAATTTACAACAACTCTAAAAAAACAAAAAAATTTATTAATAATTATTTAATAACCCTTTTAAATGAAAAAACAAAAATAAAAGAAACAATTAATGGAAGAAAAAAAGAAATATTAAAGTTAATAGAAAAGTATAATAAAGAACTTAAAAATTTAATTAATTTAAAAAAACAGTTATACTCCAATATCAATTTAATTATTAATGCTAAAAATCAAAATTTGATAGATATAGAAAAAGAGATTATAACATTACATAACTTAATAGATGAAAAAAAAGAAGAATTAAATAAATTAAAACCTATATATATTATATCTTCAACTGAAATAACAAAAAATCCAGTGAAACCTAAAAAAAGTTTAATATTTTTAGTGTCTCTAATTTCTGGATTATTTCTCGGTATATTTTCAGCTTTTTTTGTAAATTGGTGGGAAGAAAATAAAGAAAAATTAAAGTAAAATTGAATTTAAAATTTTTCACAACAAGTAAAAGTGCCGATAGTTTAAAAATAACAAAGGCAGGGTTTATATACATTATATTAACAATTCTATTAGGGGTCTCAGCTACAAACACAGGAAATAACCTCGTTTATTTAATTGTAGCTTCATTACTATCATTTATGGCATTATCAGGTTTTATTGGAAGAAGAAATTTAAAAAACTTAGAAATAAAAATCCATACTCCGGATGAAATTTTCGCAGATATAAAAACTCCTTTAATTATAACTGTGATTAATAAGAAAAAGTTCTTTTCCTCGTTTTTATTAAGAGTTCATATAAAGGATAAAAATATACTCTTTCCATATATAAACAACAACAGCAATGAAACTAAACAGGTTTTTATAAAGTTTAAAAATAGAGGTTTAAATGAGATAAAAAAAATAGAGATATGCTCTATATTCCCATTTAACTTTTTCATTAGATGTAAAAGTTTTTCTATTGATATGAAAATATTGGTTTTCCCAAAACCGAAAAAGTGTAAAACTATTTTTGAGAGTAATAATTCCAAAAGAAGTAGAAAGGAAATCTTTTCCAATTTAAAAGGTTTTGAAGGAGATTTAACAGGTATTAGAGACTATATAGAAGGAGACCCTTTAAAGCTAATACACTGGAAGCTTTCAGCTAAAACAGAAGAGTTAAAAACCAAAGAGTTATCCTCTACAGGTTATCAATCAACTATCATAGATTTTGATAAATTAGAAGGGGATTTAGAAAATAAAATTTCATGTGCAACATATCAGATATTAAATTATTACAAAGAACATATTCCATTTGGCTTAAAGATAGGTAGAGATATATATAAACCTGAATACTCAAAAAAACAAAAATTCAAACTTTTAAAAGTTTTAGCTTTATACGAAAAACAATAAAATCAAACACCGTTTCAAAAAAGTTATGCTAGATACAATTTTATAATTTATAATATTTCAAACACCGTTATATAAAACTATGGAGGCGTAAATATGTCTGTTATTGAACAGATAGTTGGAACACTGGGAATGCCAAACTTTGCCCTTGTTATGCCTGAATTAATAATATTAATTACAGCATTTATTTTGTTAATAGTTGAACTGTTTACTAAAAATAAAGCATTAATAACAGGTTTAACGATTGCTGGGTTGGTTATATCATTACTACCATTATTCCAGTTTTTATCTAATGGAATAGTAGGTAATACATTCTATGATTTATTCTGGGTAGAGCCATTTTCCACAATATTTAAAATATTCTTAATAATGGCAACTATATTTATAGTTTTAAACTATACTCCCTATTTTGAAGCTAAAAAAACATTCTATGGGGAGTACTATTACATTACACTTTTTGCATTATTAGGTTTAATGATAATGTTATCAGCTAAAAGTTTAATAACTTTTTATATCGGTTTAGAGCTATCTTCAGTATCAGTTTATATACTTGCAGGAATGTTTAGAAAACATTACAAGTCTAAAGAAGGTGCATTCAAATATCTCATAATAGGTGGCTCAGGAACGGCAATTATAAGTTATGGAATAGCTTTGATATATGGAGCATCAGGAAGTTTAGATTTTAGTGAAATTTTAAATGCAATAATGAATAAGTATGATATAGGAACAATAGCAGGTTTAATACTGTTAGTTGTGGGATTAGCTTTAAAAGTAGCTGCTGTTCCTTTCCATCAGTGGGCTCCAGATGCATATGAAGGAGCAGCAACTCCTATCACTACATTTATGGCAACAGTTGTTAAGGTTGCGACATTAGCAATAATAGCAAAAATATTAGTCTTAGCATATCCACTTCATATACCTTACTGGTCTTTTGCTTGGAGTATTTTAGCAGCTCTATCTATGATTATCGGAAACTTCATAGCTTTAAGACAGAGAAATGTTAAAAGAATGCTCGCATACTCTTCTGTGGCTCATACCGGTTATATAACAGCTGCTTTAGCTGCAGGAACTGAAACAGGTATATCAGCATTAATCTTTTATTCTCTTATATATATTTTTATGTCAATTGGTGGTTTTGTATTCCTATCAGCTATGGAAAAATCTAATAACTGGAGTAATGATATAAATGACTTTAAAGGTCTAGCTAAGAAAAATCCTATGATTGCATTATTTATGTTAATAATAATGTTCTCATTACTGGGAATTCCTCCAACAGTTGGATTTATGGGTAAATTTGGAGTATTTATAGCATTAATAGAGCAGGAAATCTGGTGGCTAGCAGTTGTTTTAGTAGTAATGAGTATAGTCTCAGCAGGGTACTATTTAAGAGTAGTTATATATATGTATATGTATGAGCCAGAAAATGATAAGAATATAAACCTTGCAATACCAGAAGTTTTCACAATAACATTTATGTCTATCTTTATCTTACTTTCAGGAATTTATCCAACTATTTTCTTTGAAATATCTAGAGCATTAGCTATTACACTAACAAGTTTAATTTAATCTTATAATTAAAAATGAAATGAAAAAATTTATATTTTCCCTTTTTCTTTCTATTTCTTTTTTCTTTATAAACTCCTGTTTAGAAAATGGTTCTATTACAGTTGAAGTGGGCAGTAAACAAAGAAATCTTATAATACCACTATACAAAGAAGATAAAACATTGTGGGATAAATTAATATCTTTAAATATTGATGGATTAATAGCTGTTATTAATCCTGATAATGGTGTAGGAGCTACAAAAAGTTTATTTTATGAGGATGTTATCAATAAGCTACTCATTGCCAATAAAACGCCTATAGGCTATATTTCAACTAATTATGGAAGTAGGAATATAAATGATGTCAAAAATGAAGTAGATAAATGGTTAACATTCTATCCGAATATAGAAGGATTTTTTATAGATGAAGTATCTGGAAATATTAACGATTATCAGTATTATGAGGAAATATTTTTGTATATAAAATCTAGAGGAGATTTTCTCACCGTTCTAAATGTAGGCTCTTATCCTGATGAAAGCTACTTTAATATAGCTGATAACATTGTTGTATATGAGGGAAATGTAATTAATTTAGATATATATGTTTGTGATAGTTATCCCAATAAATCATCAATAATTGTTTATAATAGCACAGAGACAGATATGAAAAATATTATTAAAAATTCCAATTGTAATTATGTTTACATTACAGATGATAACCTGCCTAACCCTTACGATACACTACCAACCTATATAAATACAGAAGTTGAAACTATAAAAACTTATTAAACTAAATTCAAAACACATTTTACTTTATAATTGTTAATTGAAAATTTAAGCAATAGGGAGGTTTTTATCTTTTGATACCTTATAATTGGAAGGGAATTATTGAAGCATACAGAGAGTTTTTACCTGTTTCAGATAAAACCCCAATAATTACACTACATGAAGGAAATACACCTCTCATAGAAGCTAACAATCTATCAAAAACTATAGCTCCAGATAAATCTCTAAAAATCTTCCTTAAATATGAAGGGCTAAATCCTACGGGCTCATTTAAAGACCGTGGTATGACAATGGCTATCTCAAAAGCAAAGGAAGATGGAAAAACTGCTGTTATATGTGCTTCAACTGGAAACACCTCAGCTTCTGCTGCAGCATATGCCTCAAGGGCAGGAATGAGAGCCTATGTTTTACTTCCTAAAGGAGCAGTGGCTATAGGTAAACTATCTCAGGCAATAATATATGGAGCAAAAATAATAGCAATTAAAGGAAATTTTGATGATGCATTAGGTATAGTTAGGGAGATAGGAAAAAAATATCCTGTAGAGGTTGTTAATTCTGTAAATCCCTTTAGAATAGAAGGTCAGAAAACGGCAGCTTTTGAAATTGTTGATACTTTAGGAGATGCTCCAGATTTTCACTTTATACCTGTTGGAAATGCTGGAAATATTACTGCATACTGGAAAGGTTATAAAGAATATTATAGACATAAAAAAAATAAAAAACTTCCAAGGATGATAGGTTGGCAGGCTGAAGGAGCAGCTCCGATAGTAAAAGGTTTTCCTATAAAAAATCCACAAACTATAGCAACTGCCATAAGAATAGGAAATCCTTACAGTTGGCAAACTGCATTACAGGCTGCAAAGGAAAGCAATGGATTTATAGATGCAGTATCTGATGAGGAGATATTGGAGGCTTATAAATTGGTAGCATCAACAGAAGGAGTTTTCTGCGAGCCTGCTTCAGCGGCATCTATTGCTGGAGTAATAAAGGCGTATAGAAGAGGTTTATTTAAAGGGGGAGAAACGATAGTTTGCACATTAACAGGAAATGGTTTAAAAGACCCTGATACAGTCATAAAAGTAAGTGAAAAACCTGTAGAGCTTCCACCTGATATTAATGAAGTAGCAAGATATTTGGAGTTATAGATGTATTACATGCCCCCTGAATGGAGTAAACACAGAGGGACAATTACTACATATCCACATTCAAAGGAAAACTTCTTTGACGAGCTGGAGGAAGTAAGGGAGCAGTTTATAAACTTTATAAAGTATATATCTGAAGGAGAAAAAGTTTTTATAAATGTAAATTCAGAGGATGAGAGGATTGAATTAGAAAAAAAATTAAAGAAAGAAAATATAAACAATGTGGAGATATTTATAAATCCTACAAATGATGTTTGGTGTAGAGATAACTGTCCTATTTTTGTAAAGGACAAAAGAGGTAAAACAGTAGCCCTTAAATTTAGATTTAATGGATGGGGAGAAAAATACCCATACAAACTTGATGATATAGCAGGAAGAAAAATTACAGAGTTGTTGGGAGTGGAAAGAGTTGATATAGATATAGTATTGGAGGGAGGAGCTATAGATACAAATGGTAAAGATTATCTTTTAACAACAGAAGCCTGTCTATTGAATAGAAATAGAAATCCTAATT
This sequence comes from Hydrogenothermaceae bacterium, assembly GCA_026985705.1. Lineage (GTDB taxonomy): Bacteria > Aquificota > Aquificia > Aquificales > Hydrogenothermaceae > QNZC01. Next base: position 5,876 of record JALSPY010000298.1, read on the forward strand.
TATCAAGGGAAGAAATAGAGAAAAAACTTAAATTTTATTTTGGAGTAAAAAATATAATCTGGCTTAAAAATGGATTAGCTGGAGATGATACAGACGGACATATAGACAACATAACACGATTTGTTTCTGACAGAGTAATCTTAACAGCTGTTGATTATAATAAAAACAGTGAAAATTATGAGATATTAAATGAAAATCTAAAAATATTAAAGGGTTTAAAAGGATTCTATATAGAAGAAATTCCTTTACCTGAACCTATTTACTATAAGTATCCTTATGAGGAAGAGGAAAGTATCCTACCTGCAAATTATATGAATTTTTATATAACCAATAAATATGTTATTGTCCCAACTTTCTATAGAGAAACAGACAAAATAGCTTTAGATAAAATTCAAAAACATTTTAAAGACAGAAAGGTTATA
>JALSPY010000299.1 GCA_026985705.1 Hydrogenothermaceae bacterium
AGAAAAAGCTAAAATAGAAAAAGAAATTAAAGAATTAGAGAAAAAAGTTGCTGAAAAAACTGTTGTTAGTGAGGACGATGTTGCTGAAGTTGTTTCAGATTGGACAGGTATTCCTATATCTAAACTAAAAGAAGAGGAAATGCAAAGACTTTTAAAACTTGAGGAGGAGCTACATAAGAGAGTTATTGACCAAGAGCATGTTATAAAAACAGTAGCTGAGGCGATAAGAAGAGCTAGAGCTGGTTTATCAGACCCAAGAAAACCATTAGCATCATTTATGTTCCTAGGTCCAACTGGTGTTGGTAAAACTGAAACAGCTAAAGCTTTAGCAGAAGTATTATTTGGTGATGAAGATGCGTTAATAAGATTAGATATGTCAGAGTTTAAGGAAGAACATTCTGTAGCTAAGTTAATCGGTGCACCTCCGGGATATGTAGGATATGAAGAGGGAGGAAAACTGACAGAGGCAGTAAGAAGAAAACCTTACTCTGTAATACTACTTGATGAGATAGAAAAGGCTCACCCAAGGGTATTTGATGTATTCCTACAGGTTTTAGATGATGGAAGACTTACAGATAGTAAAGGAAGAACAGTTAACTTTAGAAATACAATTATCATTATGACTTCTAATATTGGTAGCCAATACTTAACTATAATACCTTTTGATGCACCGGAAGATATTATTGATAAAGAATTTGAAAAGGCTAAAGAAAAAGTTTTAGAGGAAGTTAAAAATTACTTTAGACCAGAGTTTTTAAACAGATTGGACGATATCCTTGTATTTAAGCCACTATTTAAGAAAGAGTTATTACAAATTGTTGATTTAATGCTTAAACAGTTAAATGCTAGATTAAGGGAAAGAGATATTACTATAGAGGCTACAGATAATGCAAAAGAGTTAATAGCAAAGTTAGGATATGACCCAGTTTACGGTGCTAGACCTTTAAGAAGGGCAATACAAAAACATGTTGAAACTCCACTATCAGAAAAGATACTTGCAGGTGAAATTAAGCCAGGAGATACTGTAATAATAGATGTAAAAGATGGTAAGTTAGTTTTTGAAGTAAAAGAAAAAAATAAAGAATAGACTAAATTAACACTTTCCTTCTTCCTTATATTCCTTTTTTATTATTTCTTCCAATAGGGACTAATATTAGTAGCTTATAAAATTTAAAAATAACAAGATTTAATTTATAATATTTTTAATGATTGAGTTATTGATAAATTTATTGATAAATGGAATAAATATAAGTATCATAAAATTGCAAAGTGGATAATGAACTATTGGAAAGCTGGATTAGAAAAATACCTCTATATAGAGGTAACCAAGACCTTAAAATAGAAACTTAGATTACTTTTAATTAATAAAATAAAAATAATAAAAATAGTAATTTAATTATAATACTTATAGAAGTTAATATAATACTATTGGAGTTAAATTAAATGGCTAATTTAAAAATTGTTGTTGGTGGTCATTTCGGAGCTGGTAAAACTACCTTAATTAAAGGTTTAAGTCAAGTTAAACCTATTTTAACAGAAGCTAAGCTATCAGGTTTTGGTGAAGATAAAGAAGTTTATCCAGAAAAAACAACGACAACCGTAGGTTCTGAGTGGGGAAAACTTACAATAGGAAGTTTAGCACTCCATCTATTTGGAATACCGGGACAATCAAGATTTTCTTTTGTTTGGGATAGTATTGGTATAGGAGCAAAAGGGTATATATTTTTAATAGACAGCACTAAACCTAATCTTTGGGAAGATACTATGGAACAGATAGATTTCTTTATGGAGAGGCATCCAGCACCATTTATAATAGCCGCTAATAAACAGGATTTACCTGAGGCAAAACCTTTAGAAGAAATAAAATACTTTGATTTTGGCAGCTATAATGTGCCTATAGTTTTAATATCTGCATTAAAGAATATTAATACTCAGGAGTTAATAAAAAAACTTTTAGAGGAAGTGATAAAACATGAAAGAAAAAATAAATGAGTATAAAGATCTAATAGACGGATTATTTATTCTTAGTTCTGAAGGTATGATGTTAGAAGGTTATTTACCCAAAGGTTGGACTGAAGAAAACATATATTTTGGTATTTTCCCTGTGATAAATATATTGAGAAATATTACAAATGATACTTTTGTTGATATTACTGAAACAGAAAATTATACGATGGTTATTACAAGCCCTGATATGAATAATTTTATATGTGTAATGGGAAATAAGAAAAAAGCTCCTTTAGGTTTTTTACTTACAACCATTCAAGAAATATATAATGCTTTTATAGAAAAATATGGAACTAAAGAAGAAAACATTAAGGAGATAATAGAAAAATGGAGAATGAACTTATCTTAAGTGATTTCGTAAAAGATAATGTTAACCTATTTTTTATTGCAGATAAATATGGAAATATTCTCGAAGAAATACACTTACATCATTCTAAGAATGAACTTAGACAGTATGAAGAAATACTTCCTATAATTCTGTATCAAATAAAAACCGAAGTTCTATCTTTAATAGGAGAAAGAATAGATAAATTTTATTTAGTTTCAGAAGAAAAAAACATATATCTAATGGACTTTAAACCTGATATATATTTAGGTGTAAATTTTGCGGAGAATGTTAAACTGGGCTTAAGATTTATTGCAGTTCAAGAAATTGCTGAAAAATTAAAAGATAGTGAGTATCAACCTGTTAAAATAGAAAAAATAGATATAGCTAAACTTCCTAAATTAGCTAAAAAGGAATACAATCTTAATCCTGCAGAAAGGAAGTATTTAAAAGAGAATAGAGAAACACTATACGAAGTTATTGATAAACTTGCCGATATATACTTCGCAAAAGCTGCCCAAGTAGATCAACAGGACCCAGAAATCATAGCCAAAAGAAGAGAGTTATTCATATCTGCCTTTAGAAGTGTGGCAGATGGAAAAATAGATGAGGACGGAATTAGATTTATTGTAGCTCAAGCTCTAGGAACGCTTAAAATTTCAGGAGTTCCAGCCCAACACTTAACACCTCTACTACTCTCTACTGTCTTTATACTTGAAAAACTTGTAATGGAAGCTATAGATAACCCAACTGCCGTTAATAATATTCTATCTGCCTACAGAAAAGCTATATATTTAGCTCTAAATACTGCTTTAGCTATATATATGTATACTGCTATTAATCTTATTGAAAAGAACACAAAAATAGACCAAAGACTACTTGTAAATCTTTTATCTACGAAATTACCTAAACCACATATAGATGAAGAGTTTGTAAAAAAATGGATACAGGATTTTGGAAAAATAGTAGAGTTAACAGATGAGGATTTAGAGAGGATATACAACGCTAACATTTCGGATTTATTTAGAAAACTCTATAAAAATATTAAAAAAACAAAAGTATTAACAAGAGTTTATGAAGCTTTTAAAGAGGTTATAGACAACTGGTTTGAAGAAGTAGAGCAGAAAGCTGAAGAAAGAAGAATTGATATAGAGTTTTGGAAAAAACTTTATGAAATCGGATTAACTAATAAAATGGATTTTAGGATGGCATATGCATTTTTAAGAATAAAATTGGCTTTAGAAAGAATGACATTTAAGGATTTTGATGAAGAAACTTATAAATCTTTTGGTAAATTTTTAGCATTCAACAGTGGGACTATCCTTTTAGGAATGTTAGACAGAATTAAATTTTCATTTGAAAGTATAATAACTGTTCCACATAAAACAATACTTAGAAATCTTAAAGTTTAATGAATAAAAGAATTGGATACTGTATAGGAGCTACAAAACCGAATAGGGTTTTCTTTATAACTGATAAACCAGTAAGAATTGGTCAGTTTGTTTTTCTTAAATATAACGAGGAAGGTAGGGATATAAAGGTTTTAGGAATGATACAAAGCCTATATAGAGAAAATCCCTATCTTCCAGAAACAACAAAATCAAGTAAGAATGTTGAAGGTATAAAAAAGTTTTCTGGAGATGAAGTAAGTTTAAAGGGAGATATAAATATACTAGGTGAGATAGTAGAAGATAAAACAAATGCATACTTAAGATTGTTAAAAACTCCACCGCCACCTGCATCTGATGTGTATGAAGCTGACCCTGAAATACTTAAAAGAATATTTGGAGAGAAAGATAAAAGATATATAAAGATAGGTAAACTATTATCACAGGAAGAAGATATACCTGTATATATAAATGTAGAACAGATTGTTTTAAGACACCTTGCAATACTTGCTATTACAGGTGCAGGTAAATCTAATACTGTTTCAGTTTTACTTCAAAATATAATAAATCTAAATGGGACCGTTTTAGTTTTTGATTTTCACGGTGAGTATGTTAAGTCAAGATTTTTAAAAGATGGGAAAAATAGAGTTAATATTATAGAGCCTATAATAAACCCAGCTCTATTAAAACCTAAGGAATTTGCCAGTCTAGTAGGAATTAAACCTAATGCTTATATTCAGTTAAGATACTTTAAGTTAGCATTAGAGTATTTAATTGAAAATTTGGAAGCTGAAAAAGGAAAAAACTGGCAAAGTTATATAGATACTAACGAATTTTTAACTAGATTAAAGGAAGTTATAGAAAGTATAAAAGATGAAGAAAGCGATATTAGGCAGAAAAAATTAAAAGGTAAACCTAGAGAGGACAGTTTATATGAAGTGTTAAACAAAATAGAAGAGATGGAAACAGAGTTAGGGCATATTGTAAAGCTGGGAGTAGCTCCATTAATTGAAAAGATTAAATATGGCTATGTAAATATTATAGATTTTTCTGAGTTAGATGAAGATGTAGCAGACACTATATGCTCTAATATTCTAATGTGGAGTTTAGAGGAGAGAAAAAAAGCAGTAAGGAAGGGAGAAAGTAAATTAAAACAACCTATTTTGATTGTAATAGAGGAAGCTCACATATTAGCAGGAGATAAAAGGAATACCCAGTCTAAATATTACATCTCAAGGATAGCTAGAGAGGGAAGAAAGTTTGGACTAGGTCTAGTTATAGTTACACAGAGACCTAAAGGGCTAGATAAAGAAATACTGTCCCAGATGAACAATATGATAATTTTAAAATTGGTGGAACCTGAAGACCAAAAACATGTCCAATCTGCAAGCGAGGCATTATCACAGGAGTTAATGTCATACCTTCCAAGTTTAAACCCTGGTGAAGCAATTATAATTGGTAATATGACAAAAATTCCTCTATTGGTAAAGATAGATAAGGCAGAAGGTAAAATAGAAGGAAATGACATTCCTGTTGTAGATGAATGGTTAAAAAATGATAATAAAAAAATAGATAGGAAAAAGATAATAAAAATTTTAGAGGAAGAGTTTTAAGGTATTCAGTTTTTAATGATAAATCTTAAGCTTTAAGATTTAATTAAAATAATAAACAAAGAAAAATGTCAGGACCAATACTTTTATATATACTTCTTCAATACTTCCGGTATATCAAAACCTCCATCTTTTCTTTGATAGTTTTCCATTATTGCAAGTAATGTTCTTCCTACAGCAAGACCAGAGCCATTTAAAGTATGAACAAAAAGATTTTTTCCTGTTTTCTTATCTTTATACCTTATTTTTGCTCTTCTAGCTTGAAAGTCTTCAGTATTAGAACAAGAGGATATTTCTCTATATCTGTTCTGTGAAGGTATCCAAACCTCTATATCGTATGTTTTTGCCGCAGAAAAACCTAAATCTCCCGTGCATAACTCAACAACTCTGTAAGGAAGCTCTAAAAGTTGTAATATCTTTTCTGCTTCTCTAACTAACTTTTCAAGCTCCTCATAAGAGTTTTCCGGCTTGACAATTTTTACAAGCTCAACCTTATCAAATTGATGTTGCCTTAATATACCTCTAACATCTTTTCCATGTGAACCTGCCTCTCTTCTAAAACAGGGTGTATATGCAGTGTAATATTTAGGAAGTTCCTCTTCTTTTAGTATCTCTCCAGCATGTAAATTAGTTAAGCTTACTTCAGCTGTGGGAATAAGATATAAATCTTCCTCACAAACTTTGTATAAATCTTCTTCAAACTTTGGCAATTGTCCAGTCCCAACTAAAATATCTGGTTTTACTAAAACAGGTGTCCAAACTTCAGTGTATCCATGCTCTTTTGTATGAATGTCTAACATAAAGTTAATTAAAGCCCTTTCAAGTTTAGCCGCTTCTTTAAACATCACCGTAAACCTTGAGCCT
>JALSPY010000300.1 GCA_026985705.1 Hydrogenothermaceae bacterium
ATAGTGATGTGGTAGTTATTCCTTTAAAAAGCACTCCGTATTTAATAACCCAAAATAGGAAAGGTCAAAAAAATGTTCCTTTTGCATTGACCTCGTGGGGTGGATATGCAATTGCAAACTCACTATTAAATGAAAGTTTGTGGGTTTTTGACCCCTTTAAGGTTTTTAAAAAAGTATTTTCCTCGGAAAGATTCCCTATACCGGATGTAACCACCGAGAATGGAAGAAGAATACTTATAGCCCATATAGATGGGGATGGATTTGCCGAGAGAAGCTGGTTTCGTTCCGATAAAACTACTGGGGAAATTATAAGAGATGAAATATTGAAAAAGTTTCCCATACCTCACACCGTATCCGTTATTGTTGGAGAAATTGCTCCCAATGGGCTTTATCCTAAAAAAGCTAAAAAACTGGAAAAAATAGCTATTTCTATTTTCAAATTGAAAAATGTAGAAAAGGCTAGCCATTCCTATTCCCACCCTTTTACATGGCAACCTGAAATAGAACCTCCCGATCCCCTATATGGATACCATCTACCCATACCCGGATATAAATGGAACCCTTACCAAGAGATAATAGGTTCCATAGAATTTTTAAATAAGCTATACCCTAAAAAGAAAACTAAAGTATTTCTTTGGACAGGAAACTGTGACCCAAATAAAGAGGAAATTAAACTTACGTATGAGGCTAGAGTATTCAATCTAAATGGTGGCGATACTACAATTACTAAGGACAAACCATTTTTAAAAAATATTGCCCCTTTGGGGGTTAATTTTGGCCCCTATTATTTCCAGGTTTATGCACCCAACCAAAATGAGGAAATTTACACCAATGAATGGAAATATCCATTATGGGGTTTTATTAAGGTTCTTCAAACCTTTGAACTTACCGATAAGCCTCGTAGACTTAAACCGGTAGATATTTACTATCATTTTTATTCAGCCCAACGTTTGGTAGCTTTCAACGCTCTAAAATTTGTATACAAAAAGGTTCTAAGTTGGAATCTTAATCCAATGTTTGTTTCGGATTATGTTAAAAAAGTTTGGGATTTTAGAGATACAGCTATTTTAAAGACTAAGGGTGGTTTTTTTGTTAAAAATTCTGGATATTTAAGAACCCTTCGAATACCTAAAAGTTTTGGTTTTATAGATTTAAAACATAGTAAAGGTGTTATAGGTTTTAAAAATTTTGGCGATTTTTATTATGTTCATCTAGACAATAGCGGTAATTACTATATTGCTATAGATAATAAACCTACTAACTTCTTCAATTTAATTGAAGCTACTGGAATTGTTGAGAACTTTAAAAAGGAAAAAAACTTTATAAGTTTTACTTTAAAATCATATTTACCTATTAAAGGAAGCTTATATACCGGTCCTTGTGAGGTATTTATAAATAATAAAACCTATACCGAAAATAAAACAGTAAAATTCTTAGGAGGAAAAACTATTGAAGTTAAAGCGATATGTTCTAATTAAAAGTTTTTCCCTTTTTGAAATAGCTGCCTTTACTATACTAATAGTAATTTTACTTATTATTTTATTTCCTGGAAATTATTTAAATTCCTTTTTAAAAGAACCAGATACGCGTAATTTAAACTTGCAGATTAAATATTTGGAGTATTTAATACATAAAAATCCTAGATTTGAGTATTTTAAAACTTTAATATACGATTATTCCATTTCAGGAAAACCTTTAAAAGCTTTGAAACTTTTAAGTACTTTGGAAAAAAAATATCCTAACAACGTTAAAGGTGTTAATTATTTAATTTTTAAATATAGGATTTTGAAAAATATCTATTTCTCCTTAAAAAGGAACTCCATAAAGGAGCAAATAAAGGAAAATATTAAACAAACACTGCAGATCTTATTGGTAAAAGCAGGAAAATCCACAGATATTTTAAAGTTTATTTATTCTCAAAGTATGGAGTTTAACTTTATAAATATAGCATATAATGTTGCCAATAAATTGGCCTTATTAACAAAAAATCCTGTATGGGTTAAAAGAGCTATATTATTGGCGGTAAGTGTAAAATCACTATCTCAACGAACCCTAAATACTTTGCTTAATTTGACTAACCCTAAAAAATTGGATGTTGAAACATTAGAGATAATTGTAAATTACCTTTTTTATGTAGTTAAAGATTATAAGAATACCTACAAAATTCTGAAAGCTTACTTAGGGAAAGATAATACTTTACCACAGAATATAAAAAATATCTATTTATATCTTCTTGTTTACAACGACAAGATATTTGAAATTCAAGAACTAATTGGAAATACCTTTAAAAAGGATAATAGAAAAAGGTTAATTAAATTGGCTATTCAATATGCGTTTGCGATGAAAAAGTTGAATTTAGCTAAAAAACTAATAGATGAATACGCTTTAGCCTTTCCCAACGATTACGCGTATATTACCTTTGTTCTAAAATCTTCCTTAGCTACAGGAGACCCATTCTTTGCTAGAAGAATAGCGTTGAAAATTATGAGGGTTTTGAACAATGAATAAGAAAAATATTGTATTATATCTATTAATTTTCCCTATTTTTTTTGTAAATTTTGCTAATTCAAACATTTCGACAACAAAAAGTAAATTTCATACAAAAAATCAGGCTTTAAACGAAGTTTTTAAATTGATGTTACAAAGTTTTTTAGGAGCTAAAGATTTAAAAAATGCACTTAAAGTGGTCCAAGATGCGATATCTAAGTTTCCTAAAAACTCCTATTGGTGGAATAAATATATACAAATTCTCATATGGTCTGGAAATTACCCAGAAGCTTTAAAAGTGGCTTTAGAAGCCTACAAATCAACAAACAATAGGAAATTTCTCATTAAAGCTTTTAATTTAGCTTGGGCTTTAAGACGGTGGGATTTAGCAGTAAATCTTCTTGATAAATACAAATTAGATATACCCTTCAAGAAAAGAGTTGCTTTATATTACAATGCTGGCAGAATTTTTAAACTTATAGAAGCTTTGGAACAAAAAAAAGATAAGTACTCTTTAGAACAACTTATATATATATACTATGCTTTGGGAGAATTAAACAAAGCTTTGTATTATGCCAATTTAGCTTTAAAAAAATATAAAAATTCCCTAAAATTTATAACTTTAAAAGCTGAAATTTTAATAGCCCAAAAAAAATTTTATAAAGCCTATAATCTTTTAAGGAAATATCAATCTTTAGCAAAGAATAAGAATACAGATTTTTGGAAATTGCTATCCGATGTTTCTTGGTTAATAGGAGACTATAAAACTTCGACTTTGGCCTCTCTAAAATTAATAAAAACAGGAAAAGCTCGAGAAGAGGATTTTTACCGCGTTCTATTTTCAGGTGAGGATGTTCCAAACTATATAAATATTGCATTAAAAGCTTGGAGGTTTACAAGAAAAAAAGAATTTTTGATAGCCGCTATAAACTATGCATATTCAAAAAACAACTGGAGTATTTTAAAAAATCTCTTTCAAAAATATACCTTTCTAAAGAAAAGAAAGGATATCTTTTATATTTATGTAGAAACTTTATTGCATATTGGAAACAAGCAACTGGCTTATAAAATATTGGAGGATAATTTAAATAAATTCTTTTCTAAAGACTTATTCAACCTATATATAACTCACTTAATAAGGGAAAGAAAATTAAAACAGCTAGAAGCTGCTTTACAGAAATTTAAAAGATATCAATGTAAAGCGTCCTATACATTTATTTACGCTTATTTAGCTTCCCAGAATGGGCAAAAAGCATGGAAAGTATATACTACCTGTGGAGTAAATAAACCTATTCTGAAGGCGGATATCCTTTACCTTTTAGGTAAGAAAAGAGAATCTAACTTTATTAAGTATAAAGTATTCTTAACCCTTTTAGGTAAGTTAAAACAAGAACCTTCAATTTTTAAGAATCAAGATTTTCTTAACGACTTTCTCTATGTTTCTATTAATTTTCTGCCTAGAAGCACCTATGAAAAACTCCTTTTTAAAGCAAGGAAATTTCTTCCACCCGAAGTGTGGAGAAACTTATATCTAAACTTTCTTTTTAAGGAGAGCGAGTATCAATTAATTAATTATTTGGTGAATATACAAGGTTTCCATTTGGAACCTTGGATGGAATTAAGTTTATACTCCTATGAAAGGAATTTATTAAAACTCGATAAAACCTTAAGGAAATACAAAGGATTTTTACCTTACAGTGATACTATAAATGCGTTAAATACCTTAAAAAGGTATAAGCAAGCTTATTGGTACGCCTATGAAGGTCTCAAAAAGAATCCTTTTAATTATGATATTTATACACAGTTTGTTGATACTATATCTCAAATTTCTAATTATATTACCACCTCTTTACAAGTTTCCTTTCAGGAAGGGTATGGGGAGTTAAATTTAAATAGTGAACTCTTTTATAGGAATTTTCTCAAAGGATACAATATAACAACACAATTATCTGTATATTCTCCTACCTATTCTTCAAAAGAAACGGTTATTGCTCCCCCAAGAGTAATTTGGGTTCTATCCTCCTTAGAGAAATCTTATAACCATTTTAAACTACAGTTATATTTCTCTTTACTTAAGAATTTGCAAACAAATTTAGGTGGAGGTTTTAAAATATCCCTGCTTCCATTATCAAAGTTCCAATTAAATTTAGAAGGATTTTACAATTATCATAGCACAGATACTCTATACCTACATTTAGGTGGTATAAAAGATTATACACAACTTTCTTTAACTTATAAGCCACTTCCTCGTATAAATTTAAATATGTCCTTAACAGAGAATATATTCTATTCAACAGATAGAAAATATCTAGGTTATCAGTTGCTATCAGAAATATCGCTATTATATAGGTATAGAATAAGTTTTCCCAAAATTAACTTTAAATTTTATATGCAAAATAGCAAAGCGCATACAACAAACAATAAAGGTTCTATAAAGGATATATTACCTGATATTGGAACTATAACGGTTCCTCAAACTTACAATTCCTTTGGTGGAGAATTTATTTTTGGAGAAGAAATTGGAACTTTCTCCGGTAGGAAATGGAAGCCTTTTGCCAGCTTAGGTTTAAGCTATAACAATCGTTACGGAACACTTTCTAGTCTCACATTGGGAGTTAACAGAGGAATTTTCTACAATAATAGAGGCAATATAGTTTTAAAATTCCATATAGAGAAAAATCCAATAAAGAATCAAGGGACTTATATGAATTTCAATATTGGATATAATTACAATTTCTAATTTATTTTCTTAAAAGGAGGTAGAAATGTTCAAAAAATTAATAATATATTTGGGTTTAGTTTTATTTTTATTTTCCTGTGGAAAGGTTATTGATAAAGGTAATTTTCATTTAAACAAATCTAGTTCTTATGTTATACTTCCTTTTATAAATTATACGGATACTCCTTTGGCAGGATATAGGGTTGCTTCCATTTTTGGAGCTTTGTTAAAGGCTAATGGTTTTAAGGTTAATAATAAACCTCTTTTAAATATTAGCAATATTTATTCTTTGGATAAAATTTCGAAAGAAGATATTGATAAATATGTTCAACAATATAGGTCTAAAGTAAGGTATATTATTACAGGTGCTGTGAATGAGTTTTCCTATAAAATAGGAATTGACAGTGAACCTGCAGTTAGTGTCTCTATCTATCTAATAGATGCAAAAACAGGGCAAATTATTAATGCTGCAACCCTCTCCGCGGATGGTAGTTCTTATGATTCTTTATCAACTTTGACTCAATCTTTGTTGAGAAAGGTTATAACCAATGGTTGATTTGAAAAGATTTCTAAAATACAGGTTTTTGGAAATTTTTATATTTTTTCTTATTTATATTTTTATTGGTTATTTTCTAAATAAAAATGACCCGTTGCTACTTAATTTAAAATTTTCCCCTTTAATTCTTCTATTACTTCTTATAACTTTATTTTATGGTCTTATAGAGGGTGTATTTTTATGGACTTTTTCGATTTTCACTGAATTTTGGCTTTATAAACATCTACCTATTTTTGAGAATTTATGGTTTTTATT
>JALSPY010000301.1 GCA_026985705.1 Hydrogenothermaceae bacterium
CGTTAATCTGTATCTCAAAGTATAAATCTTCTCCAAAAATATCCTTTAATCTCTTCCCATACTGGTAAGCTTCCTCAAACTGTCCTTTAGCTAAAAGATGTGGGATAAAGCCTTTTAAACAGGCAGTTTGACATATTAGCCCTTCGTGGTATTTCTCCAATAGCTCCCAATCTATTCTAGGTTTATAGTAAAATCCCTCTGTATAAGCTAAAGATGATAGTTTCATTAAATTTTTAAAACCTTTTTTGTCCTTTGCATGTAGTATAAGATGATAGTTTTTATCTGCTAGAATACTGTCCGAACCTTCCCCTTTCTTTTCAAATCTGTTATTTGTAAAGTATGCTTCTATTCCAATTATCGGCTTAACACCAACTTTTTTCATCTCTTGATAAAACTCTATAGCTCCAAATATATTCCCATGGTCTGTTAGAGCTACAGCTTTATATCCATACTCTTTAGCCTTCTGTGCTAAATCAGGTATTTTTATAGCTCCGTCTAAAAGTGAAAAATGACTGTGCAAATGTAAATGAACGAAATCTTTTGACATGGCTAAACCCCTTAATTTTTTTACTGTAAATAAACAGACTAATCCCTATAAAATTTTTTATGTTTTAAGCTTATGTGAATTTTTAAGTTTCAAACTATAACTTACTCTAAATTTTTATAATATTCAAACAGAAAAATTTTTTAAATGATTTTAATTATTAGAATAGTTATAACTTTTTTACATATCTTTGAAGTCTTCAGGAGATAAGGAGAGATTTTCTAATATTAAGTCAGGAACAAGCTCATCATCTTCAAAATTTTCTAAAACTTCAAGATATATTTCTGCTATAACCTTGTTAGGATAATCCTTTAGATATTCCTTTAACTGTTTGACTTTTATAGAATTATTATTCTTAGCTAATTCAGACATAACAATCACCTAAACTATTTTATTCTACCTTTTATATTCTTTAACATTCTCTCAGTTGCAAGTTTATATCTTATATCCTTTTTAGCTAACTTCTCCAACTCATCTTTTATATACTTTGTAGCTTCATCTGTTGCCATTTTATAACCTAACACATAAGCATTAATTGCTATCAATGCAAAACCTGTAAATTCAACAATTCTCCCTAATATCTGATTTGGGATGATTAATCCACCTATAGCTAAAACAATTCCTATTGCTAGTATAAACTTCCAGTACTTTAGTAAAAAATCTGCTAACAAAATTTACCCTCAGATGAAAATATTTATTATCTACATAGTATTATAGCATTAAGAAGTTTTTACCAGAAATTCTATCAAATTGTATTTCAAAAAAGTTTAAATTTTTTATTAGAATTTATTTTATAAAAAAGCTTAGGAGGTTTAATAAATTGAAAATAGGTATACCTACCGCTGTTTTATTTCTACATGCATTTCCTTTAAATAGTAAAATGTATCAGTTCCAGTTTAAAGCTCTAGAGGAAAATAATATTCCCTATATAGCTTACGACTATTTTGGTTTTGGAAGCAGAAATAACTTTCCTACAGATTACAGTATTGAAACTTTAACTGATGCAATAGTATCAGAACTAACAGAGTTAGGAGTTAAAAAGGTTATACCTGTTGGTGATAGTATGGGAGGTTATATAATGTTTGATTTATGGAGAAGGTACAGGGAGCTAATAAAAGGATTGGTTTTTGTTTCGACAAGAGCCGAAGCTGATACAGATGAAGGAAAAAAAAGTAGATATGCAACTATAGAAAAGATAAAAAAGGAAGGAAAAGATTTTTTAATTGATTTTATGCTTGATGCTCAAGTTTCTCCAAAAACAAAGGAAAATAAAGAAAAAATGAAACTTTTAGAGTGTATTATGAATGAAGCAACTGAAGAGGGAATTATAAAGGCTTTAAAGGCTTTAGCTGAAAGAAAGGATAACACAGAAATATTAAACTCTATAAATGTTCCTACACTGGTTATTGCCGGTGAAGATGATGAAAAGATAACTCCACCATCTATTGTAAGAAAAATTGCTGATGGAATACCAAATGCAAAGTTTATAACCATTCCAAATTCAGCACATTTGCCACCTTTTGAAAATGCAGATGAATTTAATAGGGTTTTAGTTCAGTTTTTAAAGGGAATTTAAAAATTAAAAATATATAGCTTATGTTTCTTTTTCTTTCTCTATCCAATTTTTTACCGTGTAAAATGCAGATTTGGGATATTTACAAACAGGACATCTCCAATTATCAGGTAAAAGCTCAAATGGAGTATTAGGTTTTATAAAATACCTTTTATCACCAACAGATGGCTCATAAACATATCCACAAATCCTACATTTAAATTTTTTTATACAATCCATTTCACACCTTTTAGATAAAAATGTGGGGCTTAAGACCTACAGCCCCCTTTCTGCAATATATAAAACTAAATCTTTTAATCTGTTTGAATAACCCCACTCGTTATCATACCAAGCCACAATATGAGCTAAATTTCCACCTATAACTTTAGTTGATAGACCATCAAAAATAGATGAGTGAGGATTTCCTACTATATCTTGAGAAACTATAGGGTCTTCTGTGTATTCTAAAATCCCTTTTAGTTTCCCTTCTGATGCTTCTTTCATCTTTTGATTTATTTCTTCAGCGGTAGCTTCCTTATTTAAAATCACAGTTAAATCTACTAAAGAGCCATCAGCTACAGGAACTCTTCTAGCTGAACCGTCAAGTTTTCCTTTCATTTCAGGTAAAACTTCTCCAACCGCCTTTGCTGCTCCAGTTGTTGTTGGAATTATATTAACAGCTGCTGCCCTCGCTCTTCTTAAATCTTTATGAGGTAAGTCCAAAATTCTTTGGTCATTTGTGTAGGCATGAACTGTTATCATATAACCTTTTTCAACTCCAAACTCCTCATTTAAAACTTTAACAACGGGAGCTAAACAGTTTGTTGTGCAAGATGCATTTGAGATTATGTAATGTTCTTTTGGATTATACTTTTCTTCATTAACTCCTAAAACAATTGTAATATCTGGAGATTTACCGGGAGCTGAAATTATTACTTTCTTAGCTCCTGCCTTTAAATGTTTCCCAGCTCCTTCTCTGTCTCTAAAAATTCCTGTTGCCTCTATAACTATATCAACATTTAAGTCTTTCCAAGGTAGTTGCTCAGGCTCTTTGATAGAAGTTATCTTTATTTCCTTCCCGTCAACTTCTATTGCATCTTCCTTTGCCTTTACATCTCCCTTAAATTTACCGTGAACACTGTCATACTTTAATAAATGTGCTAATGTATAAGCATCTGTTAAATCATTAATTCCAACTATTTCAATATTCTCATTTTCATAACAAGCTCTAAAAAAGTTTCTCCCTATTCTTCCAAAACCATTTATAGCTACTCTTATAGCCATTAAATACCTCCTAATTAGTCTGTAAACAGATTTTACTTTTTATTATAAATTAAATAAGTTTCATTAAAAACTTTAAAGGCTTGCAAACATATCTAAAAACCACTGTGGATAAGGTCTATTAGGTTCTGTTAATTTATCTAAATATTCGTAATCTTCCTTCTCTAAAGTCCAGTTAACAGAGTTTAAGTTATCCTCTAACTGTTTAATATTTCTAACTCCAATAATTATTGAACTAACAAAATTTTTAGCTCTTAACCAGTTTAAAGCAACCTGTGAAGGTGTAGCATTATACTTTTTAGCTAACTTTTCCAATTCATTAACAACTTTAAAGGCAAATTCGTAATCAAATCTGAGGAAATGCCTTTCCATTCTTTTATATCTACTATCCTCTGGAAAGTCAGATTTTTTCTTATACTTACCAGTTAAAAATCCTCCTGCTAAAGGGCTCCAAGCTAAAATACCTAATCCTAAATCCTCACAGGCAGGGACAACTTCATACTCTATATCTCTTCCTAACAGTGAGTAATACATCTGTGCTGATACAAATCTAGACCAGTTTTTACATTCCTGCAACATAACAGATTTAGTAATTTGCCAACCTGCAAAATCAGATATTCCTATATATCTAACCTTTCCCATTTTAACTAAATCATTTAAAGCCTCTAATGTTTCCTCTATTGGTGTTTGATTATCCCACCAATGAACCTGATACAAATCTATGTAATCTCTGTTTAATCTTTTTAGAGATTTATCAACAGAGTTAAATATGTGATGTCTAGATAAACCTCTACAGTTAGGGTCATTTTCATCCATTACTCCCCTAACTTTCGTTGCAATAATAACATTGTTAATTCTTTTTCCTAAAGCTTTTGCCAGTAAAGTTTCACTTTCTCCAAATGCGTATATATCTGCAGTATCAAAAAAGTTCACTCCTCTATCTATCGCATAATCAACCACTTTCTGAATTTCAGAAAAACTCATACTACCAGAGGAACGCCAACCTTTCTCTGTAAAAGTCATAGCTCCCACAGATATAACTGAAACTTTTAGTCCTGATTTTCCTAAATTTCTATACTCCATAGATTTAAACCTCACTGATTAGTTTTATGTTTCAAAAAATTATATTCTTTAAAAATATTAAGAAAATTTTAAACTCTTGAAAATGAAAAATTTCAAATAAATTCCACTCTAGATATTTCCTAATTTTCAATTAAAACCTTAAGGATAATTTAAAAATGTAAAGCTAAAATAAAAAAGTGAATTTAAATCAAAAAAACTTCCAAAAAACAGCCTTAGTATTCTCAATTCCAATATACTTTAATTTACTAAATGTTGTCTCTATTTTTTTCCTGACTTTTTTCAAAAAAGATTATTTTTCCCTCTGTTTATTATAAATTTTTCCCTTCTTTATTGCATCTAACTCTATATTTAGTTCTTCATATGTGTCTATTATTAATGCAAGCTTATATCCAAACCATTCTCTATTCCCATTATTGCCTTTATATATTTCCCCTTTTACTTTTTTATATCTTCTCATCCTCGTAAGTTCACAAATAGGAATTAGTTTAGTATCAAGGATAGCTATTATTGATTTTTTGTTTGACAGTATTTTTTTATTAATATAATTAAAAGTTTTATTAATTTTTTAGCTTTTTTGCTCTTTTAACAATTGCAGGTAATTGTGGCATACAAAGGAACACATCCCTGTAGTTCTCATTGAATTCTTTTATTGTGGATTATATTTTTCCTTTTGTTTATCCTTCAGTGGCATTTTTTTTATTATTTTACCTCTGGTTTTTTTATTTTTTTCTAAATTGGAAACTAAGGTTTCTTTTAAATTAAAGTATAAAAGCAAATAAAAAATAGAAAAGACTTAACAGGCTTTTACCTTATCTAAAAACTTCTTAGTTATCTCTGCCACATTTTGACCTGTAAATCCGAATTCTTTCATTAAAACATCACCGGGAGCTGATAATCCAAATCCTTCCATACCAATTATTAAGCTGTTATCTCCGACTATATCCTTCCAACCAAAACTTATTCCAGCTTCAATAACAACTTTAGGAATATCATCAGGAATAACCTTCTTTCTATAACCTTCATCCTGTTCTTTAAATATTTCCCAAGAAGGCATAGATACAACTCTGGCTTTTATACCTTCCTCCTTTAGTAATTCTTTAGCCTCTAAAGCTACATTTACCTCTGAACCAGTGGCTACTAAGATAACATCTACATTGCTTTCATCTACAAGGATGTAAGCTCCTCTTTTTACTCCCTCAGATATAGGATACTTTTCTGGGTCTAATACAGGGACATTTTGTCTAGTTAAAACTAACATTACAGGTTTTTTTCTACTGATGGCAAGTTTCCAAGCTTCCACAGTTTCGTTTGCATCAGCTGGTCTTATAACTGTGATATTTGGCATAGCTCTAAAACTCATAAGTTGCTCTATAGGTTGGTGTGTAGGTCCATCTTCTCCAACTCCTATACTATCATGTGAAAAAACAAATATTGAATGTATATCCATTAATGCAGCCATTCTTATTGCAGGTCTCATATAGTTTGAGAAAACAAAGAATGTTGCCCCAAATGGTATCAATCCACCATGTAAAGCCATTCCATTT
>JALSPY010000302.1 GCA_026985705.1 Hydrogenothermaceae bacterium
AGGTTATTCATATATGTCTATTATCAATGCAAGCTTATATTCAAACCATTCTCCATTTCCATTATTGCCTTTATATATTTTCCCTTTTACTTTCTTACATCTTCTCATCCTTGTAAGTTCACAAATAGGAAGTTAAAGCATAGATTAAAAGGGTTATCAATTCACTGTCAGAAAATTTTGTTTTATTTATTTTTATTTTTTCTAAATTGAAAACTAAGGTTTAAAAAAGTTATTAAATTCGTTAAGATGTAAAATATACTCTTTCATTCTTAATTACCTGTTGAAAGTGTTTCTATTTTATCTAATTCTATAGAAAGTTTATATTACTTTGCAAACTTGTTATCTTACCTATTGAAAACAATTTTTAGAATTTCAAACTATATGCTATTATTAATATAACGCTGTTATAAAATTTAGGAGGTTTTTATAAATGACTACAGCTATGGATAAATCAGCAATAGAGATTAGATGGCATGGAAGAGGTGGACAGGGAACGGTTACAGCAGCAAAGATGTTAGCATCAGCAGCTATTATAAAAGGTAAACATGGACAAGCAATGCCAGAGTTTGGGCTTGAAAGGTCAGGGACACCTGTTAAGGTTTCAACTAGGATTTCAGACCAACATATAAACA
Source organism: Hydrogenothermaceae bacterium (assembly GCA_026985705.1). Classification (GTDB taxonomy): domain Bacteria; phylum Aquificota; class Aquificia; order Aquificales; family Hydrogenothermaceae; genus QNZC01. The sequence goes on from JALSPY010000302.1 coordinate 633, forward strand.
CAAGGGCTCCTGTTGTCAATCCGCAAATAGTTATAATAACAGACCCATCTTTAATGTTTACTATTAAAAATCAAATAGTTCAAGGTATAGACGAAAATACAGTTTTTATTGTAAATACAAACTTTCCAGCTGATAAAGTCAGGAAAATATTAGGTATTCCGAATAATGAGCTTTGGATAGTTGATGCGTCTAAAATAGCTTTAGAGGAATTTGGAAGAAATATACCTAACACTGCTATGTTAGGAGCAGTTGCTAAAGCTACAGGAATTGTTGATTTAGATGCTGTAAGACAGGAAATAGAAGAAGCTTTCTCTGCAAGCTCTAAACTTAGAGCTTTAATACCGCAAAACTTAAAGGCATTAGAAAGGGGATATAACGAAGTTTATAAAGCAGACTGATTTGATTAATGGTATTTCTCATATGCAAAAATCAAACACTGTTTTAAAATTTTGTTATAAATTAGATATAAAATTGGGAGGTTTATATAGATGGCTTACGGAGAATGGGAATTAAAACCTTGGCATGAGATACCTGTAGGTTCTATAGTTCCTGAGGCAGGTTCAAGTAAAGTAAATAAAACTGGCTCGTGGAGAATGTTAAGACCGGTATTAAACTATGATAAATGCACACACTGTTTAATATGTTGGATATTCTGTCCAGATGACAGTATACCTGTTTCTCCACAGGAAAGATTTGAAACAGATTTTGAATACTGTAAAGGTTGTGGTATATGTGCAGTTGAATGTCCATACAACGCTTTAGAGATGGTTCCCGAGATGGAAGTTAAGTTAAAAGAGTTAGAAGAACAATTAGGGTAATTAATAGGAGGGATAAAATATGGCACAAAAAAAAGTAATAGCTTTAACTGGTAATCAGGCAGCCGCTGAAGCTATGAGACAGATAAATTTTGATATAGCGGCTGTTTATCCTATATCACCACAAACAGAATTAATGGGATTTTTTGCTGAATATGTTGCAAATGGTGAAGTTGATACAGAAATGATTGCAGTTGATGGAGAACACTCTGCAATGGCAGCATGTATTGGAGCTGCAGCAGCAGGAGCTAGAGTTATAACTGCATCAGCAGGACCTGGAATAGCATATATGGTAGAAAACCTGTATGTAGCTTCCGGAATGAGACTTCCTATAGTTTTACTTGATGTTAATAGAGCTTTATCAGCTCCATTATCTATACACTGTGACCATGCAGACAGTATGTTAACGAGAGATTCAAGCTGGATTTCCTTATTCTCTGAAAATGCACAGGAAGCATATCACAACATAATAATGGCTACAAAAATATCAGAAAAAGCTTTATTCCCTATAATTGTTAACTACGATGGATACATAGTTTCACACTCTATAGAGGATGTTGAAATTCTTGATGATGAAACTGTCAGAAACTTTGTAGGTCCTTCAGATATTCACAGAATACCTTATCCATTATTAGATATTAAAAAACCTGTAACATATGGAGCTACTGCTCAGCCTGACTACTATACAGAATGTAAATATCAGCAACATGTAGATTTTCTTAAAGTTTACGATATTGTTAGAGAAGTTTTTGATGAGTTTGCAGAAATTGCAGATGTTAAGTATGATTTCATAGAGGAATATAAAACTGATGATGCTGAGTATATAGGAATCTCTATGGGTTCTTCCTTTGGAACATTAAAAGATGTTGTTGATATCTTAAGAGAGCAGGGTAAAAAAGTAGGAGCTATAAAAATCAGATTGTTTAGACCTTTCCCTGTTAAAGAGGTAGCTGAAGCATTATCCAAAGCTAAAGGTGTAGCTGTTTTAGATAGAGCTGATAGTTTCGATGGTATAGGTGGACCTCTATTTAAGGATATATCTACTGCTGTAATGATGTCTCAGAACAGACCTTTCATTCATAACTTTATCTATGGATTAGGTGGAAGGGAAGTTAAAGAGGAAGATTTCTTAAAAGCATTTGATAGATTAGAACGCCTTGAAAAAGGCATTGAAACTAGAGATAGATTTGTAGAATATTTACAAGTGAGGGAGTAAAGATGGCAAAAAAAAGACCAATAGCTTTATTATCAGAGTTAGCTTCACATAAAGAAACATTTGGCGGAGATATGCCATTAGCACCCGGTCATAGAATGTGTATAGGGTGCGGAATACCACCTATAGTAAATGAAGTTTTACTTGCAGTTGATAAACCTACAGTTGTTGCAACTGCTACAGGTTGTTTAGAGGTTACAACTGGAGTTTATCCTGTTACCGCTTGGAATACTCCTTGGATACATGTTAACTTCCAGTCTACAGGTGCAGTTATTGGTGCAATAGAGACAGCTTACAAAGTTTTAAAGAAAAAAGGTGTTATAAAGGATGATGAAGATATAGAATTTGTTGCATTTGGAGGAGATGGAGGAACATACGATATAGGATTTCAGTCTCTTTCTGCAGCTGTAGAGAGAGGACACAACTTCCTATACGTTTGTTATAACAATGAAGGTTATCAAAACACCGGTTATCAAAAATCATCTGCAACTCCTATTGGAGCATACACAAAGACAACTCCAGTTGGTAAAGCAAGAGTAGGTAAACAGGAGCCTAGAAAAGACTTAACTATGATAATGGCTTCACATGGTATACCTTATGTAGCTCAAGCATCTCCACATGTATTTAGAGATATAACTAAAAAAGTAAGGAAAGCATTAAGTTTTAAAGGTCCTAAATTTATCAATGTTTTACAGCCTTGTACACTTTCATGGAGATTTTCACCTGAAGATACGATGAGATTGGCAAAACTAGCAGTTGAAACGTTATACTGGCCAGTTTATGAGGTTATAAATGGTAGATATTGGAAAGTTAATATTAAACCTAAGAGAGTTAAACCAATAGAGGAGTATATAGCAGCACAACCTAGATGGAAACATGTCCTAAAATATCCTGAGATTGTGGAGAAAATACAGAAGGAAGTTGAAGAGAAATGGAACCTATTACTCCATTTAGAGGAGATGTCTAAAAAACTAGCTGAAGATGAGGGAATAGATTACGAAGAACTATTCAAAGCTCCTGAGGATAAAAAATAATATTCTTTTCTTTCTATCTTCTTTTCTTTATATTTTTTTCATATATTCCCTTATAAAGAGTTTTTATATTGGCAAAACAGGATAAACCGCAGAAAACAATATATCAGTCTTGGATATACTATTGGGTGTATATATTTCTTTTAATTTTAATACCTTTTACCAGTATAAATGTTATTATATTTGCAACAGCTGTATATCATCTATCCTTTGAAATTTCACTTTTAATATTTATAGCATCAATAATTTTTTCAGTAATCATTTATGTATATATGTGGATAAATAGATCTTCACACAAGTTATACATATATGAAGAAAAAATTGTATATGAGATAGGATTTTTAAATAAAAAGTATAAGGAAATAAAGAAAAAGGACATAAGAACGATAGAGGTAGACCAACCACTTATCCATAGAATTCTAAATATAGGGACATTGAAGTTTGCCACTTCAGGAACTACAGGATATGAGATAATCTTTGAAGGTGTAAAAAATCCACATAAAGTAAAAAAAGAGATAGAAAAATCTGCAAAGGAGTTAAAGAAACTAGAGGAGAAGAAGAAAAAAGAAGAAGAGAAGAAAAAACTGGAAGTTGAAAAAGTTAGGAAAAGAAAGTTGAAAAAAACTTTAAGATTTGTAAAGAAGGTTAACAAAAAACCTAAAGAAGAAGATGATGAAGAGAAAACTCAAGTTAAAATATTTTTAAAAGTTTATAAATAGAGGTTGCAATTAATGGAGTTATTAAAAGATGCTGAAAATTATTTAATGCCTAATTACTCTAGATTTAATATATTCTTTGAAAGAGGAGAAGGAGTTTATCTTTATGATACTGAAGGAAAAAAGTATTTAGATATGTTAGCAGGAATAGCGGTAAACACTTTAGGTTATAATCATCCTAAACTTACTAAAGCCATATGTGAGCAAGCTAAGAACATTATTCATATATCTAACCTTTTCCAAATAAAACCACAGATAGAAGTTGCAAAGATACTTTCTGAAAATTCGCTTAATGGAAAAGTATTTTTCTGTAATAGTGGAGCAGAGGCAAATGAAGCAGCTATAAAACTTGCCAGAAAGTATTTTTATAGTAAAGGATTGAATAAGTATGAGTTTATTTCATTTAAAAACTCCTTTCATGGAAGAACACTTGCAACATTAACGGCTACGGGACAACCAAAATATCAGGAAGGTTTTAAACCTTTACCGGAAGGTTTTAAGTATGCTGAGTTGAATGATATAAACTCTGTGAAAGAGTTGATTACAGATAAAACAGCAGGAATAATTTTAGAAATTATACAGGGAGAAGGTGGAATAAATCCTGTTGAAGATAAATTTTTAAGAGAGCTTTATCAGTTAGCCAGAGAAAAAGATATATTACTTATTGTTGATGAGGTGCAAACTGGTATAGGAAGAACAGGGAAACTATTTGCATATCAATATTTTGATATAGAGCCAGATATAATAACATTAGCTAAAGGCTTAGGTGGTGGTGTCCCTATAGGAGCCGTTATAGCCAAAAAGGATATTGCTAATACTTTTACAGCAGGTAGTCATGGCTCAACATTTGGAGGAAACTATTTAGCAACAATTAGTGCTAAATCTGTTTTAGAAGAAATACTTAAGGATGGATTTTTAGAGGAAGTTAGGGAAAAGGGAGAGTTTTTAAAAAAATTGTTATCAGAATTAGGTTTTAAACCACGAGGATTAGGTTTAATGATAGGAATAACTATACCTGAAAATATTAAAGCTATAGATGTAATGAAACTCTGTTTAGATGAAGGTTTAATTGTTGGAGTAGCTGGAAATAACAGTTTGAGATTTACTCCACCTCTAATAATAGGGAAAGATGAAATAAAGGAAGGAATACAAATTTTAAAAAAAGTTTTAACTAAGCTAAAAGTTATTTAAAATAATAAAAAATTTTCTGTGAGGTGAATTAATGTTAATAAAATTCTTCATTAAACCAAGAAAGGGAGTTTTAGACCCACAAGGTAGAGCAGTAGCTGAAAATCTAAAATCTCTAGGATTTAATACTGTTAAAGATGTAAAGGTTGGCAAATATATAGAAGTTTATATAGATGAAACAGATAAAGAGAAGGCTATAGCTTTAGCGAAGGAGATGGCAAAGAAAGCTTTAGTTAATGAGATTATAGAAGACTACGATTACGAAATAGTTGAATAAAAAAGAGGTTATATAAATGCAGTTAATATATACAGATAAAGCTCCTAAACCAATAGGAGCATATTCACAGGCTGTTAAATATGCTGGTTTTGTTTTT
>JALSPY010000303.1 GCA_026985705.1 Hydrogenothermaceae bacterium
AGTTTTAGATAAAATAGAAGATGCTATACCTTCCTTCTATCAGAATGTTGAGGATAATATAGTTTTAATTGGAGAAGTTGATAAAGAGCCGACTGTAAATGGAAGTGAGTTTTTAAAGGAAGTTTACAACATTGTCTCCGGAGATATTCCACCTATAAATTTAGAGGTAGAAAAAAGATTAATGAGTTTCATTTTAGAAAATAGAGATAAAATTAATTCTGCCCATGACGTTTCAGATGGAGGTTTAATAACAGCCATATTAGAGAAGGCCTTTGCAGATGAAAAGACATTTGGTTTAGATATAAGTATAGATACTAACTATAGAGAAGATTTTGAGTTATTTGATGAAATGAGAAGTTTAGTTGTAATATCTGTAAGCGATGAAAACCTAGATTTTCTAAGGGAGAAGGCAAAGGAGAAAAATTTAGGTTTTAAAGTAATAGGAAAAGTTGCAAATCACAATAAACTTAAATTAAAAGTTGGGGATGAATATATTGAAAATGATATTTCTGAATTGAGAGATTTATGGGAAAATAGCTTAAATAAACTGTTAGATTAAATCTATAGTTAATCTCTTTCCCTTTTTTAATTTTTCTAAATTATTCTTATTTATCTCTAATGTAATTAGAACTTTTTCATTATCTTCTTTTAATTTAACTAATTTACCCTTTACTTCTTTCTTTAATTCTTCAGGTTTAACAGGTTTACCATTTATTTTTCCATCTTCCATAATAAAAACCTTATCAGATAGATATATAATTTCATCTACATTATGACTTACTAAAATAGTAGTTAGGTTAAACTCTTTATGAATATTCTTTAACTCAATTTGTAATTTTTCTCTAGTTTTAAAATCTAAAGATGAGAGAGGCTCATCTAGAAGTAAAATTTCTGGTTTTCTAGCTAATGCTCTAGCTAAAGCCACCCTTTGCTTTTGTCCACCAGAAAGTTTATTAGGTTTATGTTTTCTAACATCGTTTAATTCTGTTAATTCCAAAAGTTTATCCAAAAAATTTTTGTCCTTTTTATCCATAGCAAAAAGGATATTTTTCTCTACTGTCATGTTTGGAAAAAGTGCAAAATCTTGGAAAACGAAGCCTATATTTCTTTTTTGTGGTGGTAGATTTATTTTTAATCTTGAGTTAAACCATCTTTCATTGTTAACTTTTATATAACCGTAATCTGCATTAGTTAGACCTGCGATAATCCTTAGTAAAGTTGTCTTCCCTTCTCCAGATTTACCAAATATTGAAACTATCTCACCTTTTTTTACTCTTAATCTTACATCTATTAATTTTTTCTTATTTGTAAGGTATATATATTTTTTTATCCAGAGTTTTATCAAAAAAGCCCCCCCAAAGGGGAAATGAAGAGAAATAGGTAAATACCCTTAAAGAGCTTGAATTATTGCTTCTGTCATCTCTTTAGTGTTAACTTTTTTAGCTCCCGGAGACCAAATATCAGCAGTTCTATAACCTTCATCTAAAACTTTATCAATTGCATTTTCTATATTTCTAGCTGCTTCAGGAAGTTTACAGCTTAAATCTAACATCATAGCGGCAGATAAAATCATAGCTATAGGATTAGCTATACCTTTTCCAGCAATATCAGGTGCTGAGCCGTGAACTGGTTCATATAATGCATACTTTTCACCTATTGAAGCAGAAGGCAACATTCCTAGGCTACCAGTTAAAGCTCCTGCCTCATCTGACAAAATATCTCCAAATATATTTCCTGTAACTATAACATCAAAATCTCTCGGTCTTCTAACCAACTGCATAGCACAGTTATCAACATACATATGTTCTAACTCTACATCTTCATAGTCTTTATGGACATCATTAACAACTTCTCTCCATAATGCACTTACCTCAAGGACATTAGCCTTATCAACACTTGTTAATTTCTTTCTTCTTCCCCTTGCAACTTCAAAAGCTAACTTTGCAATTCTTCTAATCTCACTTTCAGAGTATACCATAGTGTTAAATCCTACTTTTTCACCGTCCCTAGTCTCTATACCTCTTGGCTCTCCAAAGTATATTCCACCTGTAAGCTCCCTTATTACAATTAAATCAACACCTTTAATTAAACTTTCCTTTAAAGGAGAAGAGCTTAAAAGTGCATTGTAAGCTTTACCCGGTCTTAAGTTAGCAAACAGTCCTAACTCCTTTCTTATTTGTAATAATCCTTTTTCCGGTCTTTTATCAGTTGGTAGATTGTCCCATTTCTCACCACCAACAGCTGCTAATAAAACTGCATCACTTTCCTTACATATTTTTACAGTTTCTTCTGGTAAAGGCTCTCCAGTTTTGTCAATAGCTATTCCACCTATTAATCCCTCTTTAAACTCAAACCTAATAGAATATTTTTTTTCTATAACCTTTAATACCTCTATAGCCGCTTCCATAATTTCAGGACCTATTCCATCTCCCGGTAGAATAGCAATTTTACAAACCTTAGACATTCTATAATTCCTCCAAATATTACTTCTAAATATTTTCTAATTAAGAAATTATAAAATAAATTTCATATAGATTTGTATTCATAAATGTTTAAGGTATTCAGTCTATTAGGTGATGTAAAATAATAGATATTAAAGAAGGCTAAAAGAGAAACAAAAATTCCGAAGAATAGAGTTTATAGACACGATATAAGATGTCTAAAGTGTTGTGGTTCTAATTGGATTTGTAAAAATAGTTATCAAACAAATGGCAAATAAAAATATAGATGTAATGATTTCAATAGATAATTTACTGAAAATCTAGAAAAAGTATACTTAACAGTAAAAGAGAAAAAAGAAATAACCTAAATGTTTGCAGAATACATACCATAAAACTAGGAGAAGAGATGTTAAAGGATGAAAAAGTAGGAACTGTAAGTTTAGATGAGGTTTACACTTCAAATTAAAGATTTAGGGGCATATAAAAATGTAAGGAAAGAAAACATTTATCTTTAATTCTTATTTATTGAGAGTTAATATGAATACTACATAGAAAACTGAATACTCTAAAATATAATCTAAAATATTAATAATTAATAAAAATTTTTTGAGAGGTGTTTGATAGCTTAATGAGGAATATTGATATAAAAAATTTAGAGTTTGATAAATTTTTAAAGCTGTTATCTGAATATACAGTAAATCAAAAAACTAAAGAGAAAATATTACAAATTAAACCTAAAAAGAGTGAAGAAGAAGTAAAGAAAGCTATTTCGGAAAGTCAGGCTTTTATAGATATTCTCCACAAAGAGGGTTATTTCCCACTTACAGAGTATCCTGATATAGAAAGCTCTTTAAAACTTTTAGCTATAGAGGAAAGTATTTTATCCCCTAAAGAATTATTAGATATAGCTACAGTTTTAAACATTTCAAGGAGTATAAAGAATTTTTTATCTAGGTATGTTAAAGAAAAAGAGGCTTTACAGAAATACTATAAAAATCTCTTCTCTTCTAGAGAAACAGAAAAAATTATAAAAGATAGTATAGACAGTTCTGGAATGATAAAAGACAATGCAAGTAGAGATTTAAGTTCAATAAGAAAATCTATAAGAGAATATGAAGCTAAAATTCACTCTGTTTTGGAAAACCTTCTAAATTCCCCAAAATATCAGGATATTATTCAAGAAAAATTGATAACTGTTAGAAAAGATAGATATGTTATTCCTGTAAAACAGAATTTTTCTTCTAAAATTCAGGGGATAATACATGACAGGTCTTCATCTGGGCAGACAATATATTTAGAGCCTGTAAATGTTATTGAGTTAAATAATAAACTTTCTGATTTAAAAATTAGAGAGCATATAGAAATAAGGAAAATATTAAAATTCCTAACTGATTTAATTAGAAATAGATTATTTAGTTTAAAACAAAGTTTTGAAAGTATTATTCAGTTTGATTATCTGTACACGATAGGAAAGTTTGCTAAAGAGTATAACTGTGTATTTCCTGAAATATCTAAAAATATAGAGCTTATATCTGTAAAACATCCTATATTTTTATTAAAAAATAAAGAGTTTAAACCAATAGATATAAAAATTTCGGATAAGCAGAGAGGGTTGGTTTTAACAGGTTCTAACACTGGTGGTAAAACTGTTGCTTTAAAAACAACAGGTATAAATGCTTTACTCTTCCAATCTGGTATTCCAATTCCTACAGAAGAAGGTAGTAAATTACCTGTTTTTGATGGAATATATGCTGATATAGGTGATATGCAGAGCATAGAACAGAATTTATCTACATACTCGGCACATATAAAAAATATTAACGATATTCTAAAGAGTATAACTGATAGAAGTTTAGTATTGTTAGATGAATTAATACCGGGAACTGACCCTGATGAAGGTTCTGCAATAGGAATAGGAATTCTTGAGAAGATAAAGGAAGTTAAGGCTTATGCAATAATAACAACCCATTTTAAACAGATAAAGCTATTTGCCCTCTCAGATGATTATTTTACCGTTGCATCAGTTGGATTTGATAAAGAAAAATTGGTTCCTACATACACAATTCACTATAAATCTGTGGGGCAAAGTATGGCTTTCTATATAGCTGAAAAGTTAGGTTTTGATAAACATATTTTAGAGAAAGCTAAAAGATATCTTGATAAATCTACAGTTGAGTTAAATAAAGCTATTGAAAAGTTAGAAGTATATAAAAGTGAGTATGAAAGGGAAAAGGAAATAGCTAAAAGATTAAGAAAGGAGCTTGAAGAAGAAAAGAAAAAGTATAAAAAGCTTACTGAAGAGTTAGAAAAATATAAAAAAGAAAAGTGGAAAGAAGCAGTTAAAGATATAGACAACTATATAAGACAGGTTAGAGAGGAAGGTTATAAAGTAATAGAAGAGTTAAAGCTTAAAGGAAAAGGTAAAAAGCTAGAGAAATTTTTAAATACTCAACGGGAAGAACTAGAAAAACTAGTAGATAAATTTGATAGCGAAGATTTAAATTATGAAATAAATATTGGTGATAAAGTTAGATTAAAGGGAAAAGGTAGTATTGGAGAGGTAATATCCATTAGGGAAGATAAAGCTAACGTTAGTTTTAAAGGTTTAAAGGTATGGGTAAAACTGAAAGATTTAGAAAAGGTAGAGGAAAAAATTGGTCTAAAGAAAGATAAAGATGTAAAAATAAGTATAAAGAGGGAAAGGGCTGAAAGAATTAAACCAGAGATAAATCTTATAGGAAAAACTAGAGAAGAAGCTATAAATGAGTTAGCTAACTTTTTGGATAAGGCTATTCTAGAGGGATTTTCAACAGTTAGAATTATTCACGGGTATGGTTCTGGAGTTTTAAGAAAGGCAGTAAGGGAATATTTAGATAGACTTCCATATAAAGTTGAGTATGAAGATGCACCTTATAACGAAGGTGGTTTAGGAGCTACTATAGTCCATATTAAATAGGTAGAGGTTTGGTAATAATGCTCTTTGAAGGAAAAAATATATTAGTTGGTATATCAGGCTCTATTGCGTCTTATAAAGGAGCTGAATTAGTTAGGGCAATTCAAAAGGAAGGGGGAAAAGTCAGAGTAATATTAACCCCTTCAGCTAAAGAGTTTATAGGTGAGCTTACATTTAAAGCTTTAACAGGTGAAGAGGTTTTATCAAATTGGAAAGATGGAAAAACAGGTTTAGAGCATATATTCTGGGCTAGATGGTCTGATGGATTTGTGATAGCTCCTGCCACTGCAACAACAATTGCAAAAATAAGAAGTGGAATTGCAGATAACTTTTTAAGCTCTGTAGCACTTGCCTACGATAAACCTATAGTTATAGCCCCTGCTATGAATACTAAAATGTATTTAAATAGAGCTACACAGGAAAACATAAAAAAATTAAAGGAGTGGGGACATATATTTGTTGAACCTTCTGAAGGCAAACTAGCATGTGATGAAGAAGGAATAGGAAAACTTGCAGATATTGATGATATCCTTGTCCAGTTAGCCTATGCTCTATATCCTAAACCTTTAAGG